>QHBN01000125.1 GCA_003176995.1 Candidatus Nitrosopolaris wilkensis | reverse complement strand
TGAGAATTGAGCTACAAACTATAGTGCATCATATGCGTAAGGTAATGGTGGTAGTTCGAATTTTTTCACGATGCATGAATCATAACTGAAACTATTAACCTTTCTCCTTTGCTGGTATGGGATAGCTCTCTATAATAATAATCAAAGTATCTGAAATTAATTGTCTATCATAAGACCTTGGCATTGTACTTACGAAGTAGCTGTGAAGCTGTTGAAGTGCATTAGTGTTTAGATGTGCTATGAGCAGGAAAAGTTAGATGAACAAAAAGTATCCATTGTAAAAGAGGCAGATAAATTCAAGGAGTGTGCAATAAATGAAATAAATAATTCTAAAGAATGCTTACTCGCACTAAGAGACGCAGCAGATAAATTAAAATCCATCCAAGAGGAAGTAGACAAACTCAAACAGGATGAACAGCGACTAACTAGCCATATCGAGCTACTTAAGAATGAAGAACGACAAGAGCGATATGTTCAACGAGCTCGATCACAACCACAAGTAGTATACCAACAAGGAATACAAAGTTGGAGTGAAACACAGAGGCGAAGAAAACTGCAAGAGCAATTTATTCAAGAACCACGATTACTAGGACAACGAGAGAGACCCAATTTATTGGAGCAGAAACAGGGAGACCCTGTAGTTGAGCAAGCAATGGCAATATTTTTAAACCAAATCAAGCTAGCTGGTCGACGTCAGATGCCTACGCAATGATCTGACAATGGAAGAGATTGTTTCAGTTTCGAGCAAGACCGAATCAAAACAAAAATGAACATATGTGGCATCTTAATACATGTTGGCACAATGACGATGTAACCTATACACGTATAGAAAGAGATTTCTGATTTGATGTGATGGAATCAGATGCAAACGTTGCAATCATTCATCTTCTACCAATATATACCCCCGACAAACAAGATGAGCTTTTGAGAAATTGCTATTCTTTATTCAAGATATGTAGTTTATTTTTCTCTTTATGAACAACCAAGTCTTGTTTATGTACTTCTTTGGTTTTGTCGCCGTAGTCCTCCACAATACGTAGCGTGGCTCTACATTCACTTTCGATTTTGATTATTGCAATAAAGGTGAAATCATCGCCCTCATAGTCGTCATCGTATGACGAGAAAGGTATAGGCCAAGATACCGAATAATTGATTTTCCACTCAAGTTTTCTGTTACTTTCATCCTTTTTAGGCTCGAATAGCTTTATTGAAGTATGTGTGTCTGAAGATTTAGGTCCCAATTTAAGCTCTATCTGTTCAACTAAAAAATCTTGCAACCTTTGTTCGTGTCTTCCAGGTACCCTATCCCAATCGAATATATGGACAGTTTTTTCTTTTTGTGTTTTTGACTCTAGATATCTAGATTGTAATTCATCTGATATATCATTACAAATCTGAATTGACCGCTCTAGTTCATTTATGGTTGTCTGAGCTAGGAAAGGGGTTCGCTTCGAAAGTAATTTATATTGAGAAATCAAAAATCTTAATCCTTCTTCTGCCAATATTAAAGCTGTCTGACTTCTCCTTGTTTGATCTAAATATTTTGTTTGGTTCTGTTTCGGACATTTAAGCAGCGCTCGGGCAAACCCCCTTATCTTATCGACATCGAATAATTGCTCCTCTTTTTCTTCAGGAAATTCAGCTCGTAATAAACGTCCTAGATCAACAAATGCATCAGCTACCTTTGTTCTAATTCTATAGAACGTTTGAGACGGGTTGCTATCATGCCTAGCGATATATTCCCATTTATGGTTATCCAGCTTCTTCCTTGTCTCCTTTTGTAACAAATTCTGTTATTCTTGCTCAATAAAATCGCAGGATTTGTTATATATTGTTTTCTTGTTATACAACTCATGTTAAAAACTGAAAAACACTCTGGCGTTGGAATTGAGGAACGCTCTAGTAACGCACGCATGCGGTTGGTTAAGGGTGACCTTGAATGACCGACGAATACACGGACTTTACCCAGCATAAGTTCGGAGCTGGAGCATTAAGAGAACTCGCCACAAAATTATACAGGAGTCCAATAGCTGCATACCGCGAAGCTGTGAGCAACGCACTGGATGCAATGGTCCCATATGAAAGCGAGGAAAAACCTAGAGTTGAAATATATACAAACGTTGTGCCAGATGGGGACATAATTATAGAAGACTGGGGGACCGGAATCGAAAACTATGACGGATTCACGACGATTTCACGGGGAGAGAAAGTCGTAAGAGATCAGGTCTCTTCTTATGAAAAAGTAAATGAGAAAATAATCGGGCATAAGGGAATGGGCAAGCTGAGTTTCTTAGCCTTATCTTCTGAATGCAGAGTGGAATTTTACAGCAATAGCGAGAAAGTTGGAATGCATATTTTAATGACTGATGATATGGGACCCTCGGGATTCTCCACACTATACATGAATAGTCAAGCAGCGCTATCTCACCGCGGGGTAAAGGTTGTTATAAAAAAAGCAAAAAAACCAATCGTTTCTGATGCCAGACTGATTGAATATCTCTCCCAGACTTTTGCAATAAGAATAGCTCGAGGAGCTAAAATCCTTGTCAACGGACAACAAGTACGAAAACCAGTAAACTTTGATTCAAATCAATATCCCCTTTTTGAGCTTGACGGTGGAACGAAAATATATGGGAACTTGAAACACGTAGAAAAACCTGAGATTAACAATATAGTCGTATTCGTGAAAAAAGTACGTGTTGTCGAAAAGAACTTTGAGTATAAGGTGGAAGGTTGGATAAATTGTGACCAGCTAGAACTCGAATCTTCAAGAGATGGCATATTAGAAGGCAACGACGTGTATTCTGACTTTCTAAAAAAGCTGGGTCATCACCTCGAGGACAACTTTGAAAAGAAATCTGAAACCAAAGAAATGGCACCGCGCTCCAAAAAGCAGATAGCAAAATTCTTCGTGGACGTAATGAAGTCCATCAATCATCTCTTTCCCGAGATGACCAAGCCTATTATCACTGGTCTTCTGTCGAACGAGAGAGAAGGAATGGGAAGTCGGTCGGATTCAGGTGACATCGAAGGTCATTGCACTTTGCATGAGGGAACGATAGATCCAGAGGGACAGCTCATAACTGGTAAGCCAATCGGTTTAGATAAGGGCCATGGAGACGGACCCAAAGGAGACGGAGAAAGCACATGCAGGATGAGAACGGGAGGACCACAGAAAAAAATCTTAGCACCTTCATATGTTCGTCGCATCGGTAACGATTTGATTCCAGAACCAAAAATAGTCTTGGCTCAAGCCGGAGACAGGTCTGTCGTATATTTCCATGCACCTGATAGGCTAGTCATAAATAATAGCAGGCCTTCGGCTGCTATACTATTAGAAGGAAGCTCAAAAGATCCAGAACAAATGAAATCCAGACTCTTACCTTTACTTGTCAGAGCCGCATTTGGTGCCTATCCTGGAAGCACAGAGCTGAACGGAGAAGAATTGTTCAGAATGGAATCTTCAGTACTCGACAGCGTATGGTCCAAATCCAAATGAGTCAAATCCATAGGCCTTGTCTAAAATGCAGCAAGCCTGGAACCGAAAAGTGCACCGAGATACTACCGCATCAAGCGATGTTGATACAAGTGGTGCATGATGACGGTAGTAAACCATGTGAGTTCGAAGAGTACGCTTCCCTGTCTACTTTTTTAACTAGTAGAACCAAAACTAAAGACCCAAAATTAATGAATTGCCCTGTCTGCGGAGAAGAAGGAAGAATCACTTCCTACAGACCAAATAAAAATAAGAAATTCCACAGGTGGAAGTATTACATGGTACATGAGCAAATTCCCGGGTATTGGGGCAAAACTAAGATAAAGAGACATAGAAGATGCTACGTAAAAACAGAAACGCAAAGAAGCGAGATATTAAAGAGATTAGGAAGGTATCGGTATTGACTAGGGATTTGTTTTTTGGCTATGACCGAAACACATGAAAGATTGCTCGTAAGATTTAACGATGAGGAATATTATCCCGCTGAAGTGGCACGCATAAACTATGACAACGGAGATTATTTTTCTATCAAATGGGATGCTCCTGACGATGTTAAAATTGATTATAAATTTGCGTTTATCGGGGTGACAAATAAACCAATAGAGAAGGCATAGAGACAGCGTATTGAATAAGTATGATAGAAGCATGAAAGGTTATTTAGACGTTAACGTGGATTATGGAAAACCGCATTCATGATTAAGACAAGAAAGATTAAGGTGAATCAAAATTCTGTGAAATTATTTACAATTGATGAATATCGCACGGAAATATGACTTCTATTTTAGAACCGTAGCAATCAAGTATTTTCAGTTCGGGGATCTTGATACCATCATTACACGCTTTTTGTAACGCATATGCTCTATGCAAGCCATCAACAATCAGTCTCTTCTTCTTGATGATATCAAACGTCGTAATAATTTTATTATCTTCGAATCTTTTTCCGTCGAATTTGAATAATGTTGGATCCTGACTCCTACATTGTGAGTTTATCCAATCTGTTAGAGGTTCCTTCTTTCCGTCCAGATTCTTCCAGTTCCCCTCTGGTATAACGTGTAAGCTAAAACAAGAATCTGATACGAAAGCCTGCCATTGTCTGCAGCTACCTATGATCACCTCTCTTGCTTTGGTTTTTGTTATATAAAATATATTTTCAACTATGTCGGGTTTGATATTGAAATTTCCTATCCAATTAATACGAGTTCTTGTCGCTCCCTCTATGTAATCAATGACAGAAATTTCCCTCCAACTAAGATGATCCACATTATTTTCCATACTGATAAAGGGTGTAGCAATGGAAATTATAAAATTTATCAATGGATGCAGAACATGAAAAAATGTGAGTGTCGGAATCATCTATTAGGGAGTTGGATTCAATCGATTTAAAGCAATTAGCCATCCGTCGCGGGTCTTGGTTACTCTATAGGTCAAAAGAGATGTCAAATATGAGAGATTTTTATGCATGTTGAAGGCCTTCATTCTCCTTGCTGCAGGGATAGATTACGACTGAAACCAAGTCTAGGGAAGGATAGGCTTAGACTATTGGAAAAAGGAAGAGGAGAGTACTCATATCAAATACAACATTGGTAATCGCAAAACTATATGTCATTCCTGATAGCACGATAACAACAATTTACTACAGATATCTAGCGAGTTATGCAGCGAATGGATTGTTCAATGATAGAACAGCAATGTTAGGTGCGGATAAGCAAACATTTGTTTGCGTTAACTTGGTACTAACTGGTAGCACAAACTGGACCACTGTTAATATATTGGGTGTCTCTAGTCCTATGACGACGTCTGACTGTGATCGGTTTATACCAGGTTTTCTTAGCGCACATGATTTTGATAAACAAATCGTTACTGGGATTGACCAAATGAAAATAAAAAGTATGGCAGAAGAATACCTACAAACCAGAGGTATAACTGACAGCAACTCTACGATATCTATACCTTAGGGATAGTAACTAAAACTGACCGCATAGCGGTTACTTGCATTTTTGGTAAATTTGCGGAATATAGTTTTCGAATCTTTACATAATAGAACCCTGCATACTAAAAGAGATAGTGAAAACACGAAGGATTTTGCCAACAGCCTTTAGTACGGTAGGGATCATAGCTATCCTTATTTTCCTGCCGATGAAGGCTTTAGCACAAACACCCGAAATAGATCAGGCCAAAGCGAATTTAGCACAAACGAAATCGGACCTAGAAGTTACCAATATGGATATTATATCTGGGTGTGATATGGCAAGAACATTGCTAGAAGACCATCCTTCAGATCCAGGAGCAGAAGGCGTTTTACTAAAATGTGACCAGAATATCCAGTCGGTTAAGCAAAATTGTGATACTCATCCAGAATGGGCATTAAAAACATGTCTTGATCCAAGAATAGCTCAATATTTGGCTGCAAGAGGCGTGTGAATGAAATGAGAAAGAACCTGCTAATCTTTGAATTGATATGTATGTTTCTTGCTTCAGTCGTTGGAATAATAAGACTTTTCTTATAGCTACAAAGCAGTATTTTTGGTAATTTAATAACATTCGACACATTATACTACATATACCACAATGGTTTTTGCACTGATCATAGGATAGCACTAAGATGGCATTAGCGGAAATAATAACCACTATAATTGCAGTGGCAGCATTCGCAGCAATAGTTGGATACGTTCTATTTGTTGGTTATGTTCCCAAATCAATTTCAATGCATAGTGTCGCTAGTCGTCCTGAGAATGATCCTTGTCTTTTTCAGAAACCAAGTCAGAAATTCGACGCAATGTTTCTTAACAAAATGCCAATTAATATGACTTGTGCTGATTTTAACAAATTACTACAAGCTGGCTGACAGACAATTCTAATCTAAAGAAAAGCCCGTCTTAGAAAAAGATTGAAGAAGGCGGCTGCCGCCGCGTTTATAATATAATCGCTTTCCTTGCGTCATGTGTTCTTACACTAACACTGTTAGCAAAATGAACGAGCCAGAATTAGACATGACAAATGACAAAAAGGTCGACATTTCGACGACCCACAAGCGTTAAAAACTCATAAGCGAATAGCTGTTTAGCTAGCCTTGCGTTAAGATTATAATTGCCTATTGTTACA
>QHBN01000124.1 GCA_003176995.1 Candidatus Nitrosopolaris wilkensis | reverse complement strand
GCAGCGGCAGTAGTAGCATTCGATGGAAGAATTTGTCCTCGGATTTCTCCTTGTTGGTGCGGCGTTGTGCGAATAGTCACAAATACCGATCCGCTCTTCATATAATTAATAAGATCTGTAACATTTTTTCCAAAAAGTGGGCCATCTAGTTTAGCGGCTGTGAAAACATCACTTACCAATTTTCCGTTGATTGGTCCACTAGGATAAGCTGATTGTTGCTTGTTCCCTCCTCCTGTTGTTGCATAGAGATTAAGTAATTCTGCCAATACGGTTCCGTTCTTAAGGCTGACATGAGCGCCAATAACCTGGTTTAGATTCATACCATTCACCTCATAAGACAAGGTTCCGTTTGGATTTAAATTGAATTTAGCTGTTCCCGTTGCACTAGTATCCACAGGCGGAACAATATTTTTGCCAGACAGATCTGCGCTAAAATTCGTCTGCTTTTGTGCATATGACAAAATTGGAATTGTTGATACCGCTGCAATTACGCTTGCAATTACGCTTGCAATTAATGTAGTAGTAGTGATTTTTGAATGAAAGTTAGACATTTATTACAAATAGTACGCAATACGGAATGACTTATAAGTATTTGCTCCATTAGTAGCATCATACACAAGATTTTCTTCTCGTGTATTAAGTATCGACTCTATGCCGTACCTTCACTCAGCATAAGAATCCATCAATCATCCTCGGTTCTAGCTATTTTCTCCTATTCTAGTGCTCTGATATCACTTACTCCTATACCCACAGGTAGAATGACGATAATAATACCCTTCATTGCATAACTATCTTTTATATATTCATTTGATTTTCCTCATGAAATAAACATGCAAATTTTGATGAATTCTCATCAATCTGTTTCCGAACTTCACAGCCCCTGGTCAAATTCTGAATTCTTCAATCTTGGATCGGACATCCTTCTTTTTAAAACCACTACAAGTGCGATAGAGATGGACGAGACCAAAGTAGCATCTAGAAATATCAGTTTGAACGATATGGACGAAGGAAATGAAACGCTAACTCCTTTTATTGGTTCCTGATGTGTTTGCATTTATATTGGCGCGAGCCCTAAAGATAGCAGAAGTATCGGCGTTAGCTTTACTCAAATTGCAACTGCTGAGGAGGCCGTATCATAATAAAGCGCAAGTATAACCGCAAGAACAATGAAATGAGAAGAATATACACACAAGTCCTTATCTAACTATAATTTCGAATTACTCCGATTACTTGACTCTAGTAAACAATTCGTCATAGCGTTTAGTGAATCAGCTCTATCAATAAATGATGGTATATTCTATACCCGAGTACGTGACGTGATCCGCCTACACAAACCTTAAGGTGTGCCACGTTCTTGATATCCAACAACTGTCGCCTACAAGAAATATTATAGGATCAGTAACATAGTTAGCCAAGTACTTTAAGAGGTGTAACTTCACAATGCTCTATACTAATGTCTTCGAAGAGTAAGGACAACGATGGAGATAATTCTATAAAAGATACAAAAAAGGAACATAATAAGACCCGTGTCGTTGAGCAACTGGATGCACTAATATCTCATCTGAATGCAATAAGAAGTGTCTTTAAGGTTATGATACTATCTTCTTTCGTTCTTGCCCCACTCTCTTTGATGTTTGCTGCAGTCCTCGTAATTCATCCTTTTTTCATTCAAAGAATTCTGTTCAGGTTCCCCAACGTAGGAGTCTTTCTCCTGTTTTTTATTGGAGTTTCAATAATGTTGGCTTCAATGTGGTTGTATATTGGGTTAAGCGAACAAAGATTCTTTTCTAACTGGGACAAGAAATTTAGTAGGTTCACCTCACTGAAAAATCAGCTTAATAGAGAGCTCGGCGAATAATAGATAGAATGATAGATCAGTAGTACTTAAACGGATGTGTAACACTACTCATACTCGAATGTTTTAACACTAACACTATGTCTCGATTAACAGAGGAATGAAAAGAATGAGCCGCTTGACAATATGGATACACCCTATCAGTCATTAGTGTAAGGACGGAGTTGCCATTGTTTTTTTATTCAAATTCTGAGCATTAATGATTCAAATTCATCAGAAAGCTTGAGGAATTAAGTGCCAGCGAAATCATAATCAGCCTTCTAGCATCTAAGTGTGATTGCTTTTCAACTATTTCCGTTTACCTGGTTAGTGAAACTACTTCTTCCATTCTATCCTGTATCTGCAATAATCGCAATCCTTTCTGCATTGTCCTGTATCATCTGCTCACTTCGTTAGAAGCTTCCAGAATCGCCTTATTGTTATTCAGAAAAAATACCGTTAATGTACTTCAGCTAAAATACCCGGTGGTGTGTTGAAAATCTTTGAACTGACAGCTGGTGAGTGTGTTTCAACGTTAATGTTATCGATACTACTGCTTCCGGTGCCAAAAACTTGCAGATAACAGTGGTCTACTTGAATTTTGAGTGGTTCAACAGGTTCATGAGTTACCTTTGAAATGCAGCTATAGAATTTGTTTACTTGCATATCAAATTCCGAATTACGTGTATTTACTGTTTCCTGAATGACAGGGCCTTTGTTATTATGGATAATAGGAGTGGCGGTGGGGGCCCCGCCGCCAACATTACTACTCGCTACAGCCAGAGCTGAGATAGGAAGATAAGCAGGGTTTGTTAGGAAAAGTAGTGCGGCAAGAAACGCAACGTTCAAAAACGACAACACCTGAATCGTGATGGCACACATTATTGCTCTATGAATGGGATATATTTTTTATATGAATTAAGATTTACATTTTAAGTTCCTGTTTATAGAATATTGCTTCAATACTATGTTGTTGGATTTTATTCTGTCTCTATCTGGACCTGAAGTCTTTATTGTTGACTAGGGTAAAGATATTATTGACCTCTGGAACTAGTAGCTTAAATAAGTAGTCACAAGTCATGCTGTTAAGAATGTGAATGTAGATTTTTTAAAATGTTGTGTACTTGGTCTCTGAACAAAGTTAAGCCGATTCTTCCGACATATGGTTGTCCTTTTGCGAATGATTCTGCCAGATTCCTCACAAAGCCCATTTCTACTTTTGGCGGCATCGGTGGTTCAAACGGATCAACATATGCCTCCACTATTGTTGGTTTTCTCTCTTTCATGGCTTGATGCATTTTAGATTTCACTTCAGATGGCTCGCTTATAGCATATCCTTTGCCACCACAAGCTTCAGCAAACTTTACGTAATCGATAGGACTGAACTCAACTCCATATTCCGGATTTCCAAGGAATCCCATTTGTTCCCATCGGATCAATCCTAATGTGTTATTTTTTATAACAATTACTTTGATAGGAAGACTATATTGTACAGCAGTAGCAAATTCACCCATCAGCATGTTGAGTCCACCGTCACCGACGAACGCTACGGATTGTCTCTCTGGAAACGCTATCTGTGCTGCAATTGCGTACGGCAAACCACATGCCATTGTTGCCAGCGTACCCGAGAGTGAAAATTTCATACCCTTTCTCAAATAGATGTAACGAGCAGCCCATGTTGTGTTTGTGCCGCAGTCTACAGATATTATTGCATTTTCTTCTAGCTCTTCAGAAACTGCTACTGCAATAACCTGTGGTTTGATAGGCTTATCGGTTCTAGTACTTGTTTCTTTCATCAACCTATTCCAATTTTTCATACCTTGTTGTTTTGACTTTAGAAATTCAAGATCATACTTTTGATTTAGAAGCGGGAGCAAAGCTGCTAATGTAAGCCTTGAATCACCTACTAAGCCAATTTCAACAGGATACCGAAGACCAATCTTTTCAGGCTTTATATCAATCTGAATGCCTCTTGCTTGACCTGGCTTTGGGAGATATTCGATATATGGAAAAGATGTTCCAACCATAAGTAACGTATCTGCATCACTCATAGCATCACTGGACGGTTCGGTTCCAAGTAAACCAAGACCGCCAAGACTATATTGATTGTCATCAGGAATTGCCGCTTTACCTAACAGCGCTTTGACGACTGGAGCACATAACTTTTCCGCAACTGCTAGTACTTCGTTTCCAGCTCCAAGTGCTCCTTGTCCCACAAGTATAACAATCCTACTTCCTCCGTTAAGAATTTTAGCTGCCTTTTCGATTAAAGATGGACTAGGAATCGTTTCGGCAACATAAACGTCTGATGTGTGGTAAGCAACATTATGTCTGGAGAATTGACCATTCAATTTCTTTTCTTGCACATCGATTGGGATTGTTAAGTGGCTCACTCCTCGTTGTGCCAGTGCAGTTCGACATCCAATGTCAACTGCCATCTCTGCTTGCTCTGGAACGCATATCATGTCATTGTAGACTGCAACATCTGAATATAGCTGTAATAGGTTTACATCTTGTTGGTAATTTGAATTCATTAAATCAGAATACGTCGTTCCTGTGATAGCAATCACGGGAGTGTTATCTGCCTTAGCACCATATAACCCGTTTAAAAGATGTATTGCACCTGGTCCAGAAGTTGCAACGCATGCCCCAAGTTTTCCAGTATATTTTGCATAAGCACAAGCCATAAATGCTGCTGATTCTTCATGTCTGACGAGAACAAATTTAATTTTGTCCTGGCGGAGTCTTAATGCTTCAATAAAGCCGTTTATCCCATCACCTGGCAAGCCGAAAATTACGTCAACTTTCCAATCAAGCAAGGCTTCAGCTACAATATCAGCAGTACGCATACTTTCATAATCAGTCATCCTACACAGTACTATAGAGTGGAAGATATTAATAATTTGTACAACGGATAGGCGGATTTCTCAATTGATTTGTTTCACGGGTATTTTTCTTGATTAACCTTAGATTCAGATTAAGAATGTGTTGAAAGTTTAGAAAAACCCAAGTTAGCTCAAAACGATATGGCGGATCTATGCTGATTCGTGATTTGGACGCCATGACGATAAGGTTCGTATCGCACGTCATACAGCTCCAGTCGAATCGTATTCTGTGAGGTGCTTCACGAAACATGAACCGTAGCAATTTGCAGTTCAAAGATAAAGTTGGATTCGAGCTAATATCACACCATGGAACTAGGAAAAGGTCTTTAATGGAGATACTATAGAGATATATGCATCCTATAGTACGCCAATATTATTTGAATACAAAAGAGGATGCCATCAATCTTCATAAAACGTTAAGAGGAAAGATCGAAATTCATAATCGAGTCTCTATTGAGACTGCTTTTGGTGAAGAAAAGGGAGCACTGCCTTTGATATATACTCCTGGCGTTGCATATGTTGCTGAAGAAATAAGTAAAAATAAAGAATTGATTTATGATTACACTTCAAAGTGGAACAACGTGGCCATAGTATGTGACGGAACTAGGGTTCTTGGTCTTGGAAACATTGGTCCGGAAGGAGCACTTCCTGTCATGGAAGGAAAATCTGTTCTGTTCAAAGTTTTGGGCGTTATTAATGCAATTCCGTTATGCATTTCTACAACCGATAAGGAAGAAATAATAAGATTCGTTAAGGCGATTGAACCGGGTTTTGGAGCAATAAATATTGAAGATATAGAATCGCCCAAAGTCTTTGAAATAATAAAAAGGCTTCAAGATGAACTATCCATACCTTTATTTCATGATGATCAGCACGGGACAGCTGTAATTACCTTGGCTGCCTTGATAAATTCTCTAAGACTAGTAGAAAAAAGATTCGATAACGTAAAGGTGGTCATATCTGGGGCAGGTTCTGCGGGGTATGGAATTTTCAAGATCTTAGAAGACGCAGGCTGCAAGGATATTGTTGTAACAGATAGCAAAGGTGCGATACACGAAGGAAGGGAAGACCTTAAAAATACTGATCCTAACAATTCGTACAAGCAGGAAATAGCAAGCAATACCAATCAAAGAAAACTAGTAGGAAATTTGCACGAGGTAATTAGAGAAGCAGATGTTTTCATAGGAGTATCTGGTAAGTCTGGACTTTTAAGTAAAGACATGGTAAGATCAATGCGCAGCAATGCCATCGTGTTCGCGCTAACCAATCCAGATCCTGAAATTCTTCCATCGGATGCCCTTAAAGCAGGCGCACGGATTGTTTGTACCGGACGCTCTGATTTTCCCAATCAAGTTAACAACGCTGTTGTATTTCCATCAGTTCTTAGAGCTTTGTTAGATACGAGAGCAAAAGGGTTGGATGAACAGATGTTGGTAACTGCCTCTTACGCAATCGCCTCACTAGTTGAAGAGACTCACTTGAAAGAGGAATATGTAATTCCAAAAGTCAATGACCCAAGGATTCTTCCTATCGTGACCGAGACTTTGAAAAAGGCAATTAGAAGCCATTCATCTAAGGGCGATGCTGAAAATAAAGATCGACATGACCTACGCGATGCCATTAGCCAGTAATATCAGCTTCAATTATCTGAAAGCGAGAAGAGTCGTAGTTACTGCAAATTACGGTCCTCTTCAACATCTTTTTGGGTGAAAAGATACATGACGAGGATACGCTATTGTCTTCCTAGTGTGTAGCGTATGATATATCGAAATCGGGTTGATGAGTAGTTACTTGGTTATCGGATTCCATTGTTCTTCTTTTCAAAGATTAGATTAACTTCAGCCATTAAGGCTATGTAGAGTCCCACTAGCGCTACTACTATTCCGGTATCAGGTCCAAAGATAGCAACCAGAACACTTGTATTCAGTATTGTACATTGCCGTTGGATCTCTAGTTGTAACTGGTTGTGTAATTGTCCGATGCACAATTGACGATATCTGGCGATATTTGCAGGGGATACAACGGAGGAAGAATAAATGTAGATCAGTATTCCAATCAATCCGATTGCTAGCCAAATTTGAAGTACTTTTATGGTATTCAATCTATATCAGATATTTCTTTGTGTCATAAGTATTCAGTTATCTTACTATTTAGATTTTGTTTCTATACGTCCGAATTATTAATTGCGAAATAATCGAAAATGGCAAATAGACCCGATAGAATTTAATCTTCGATTAGAAAGGATTACTAATTTCGACTTAATTTATTATTAGAATTTATCATGAATAGCCTAGATTCGGTCGATAAGAACAGTTGCCTCATTTTATTTTCTATCATGTTCCAATTCGTATTCCACTCGACATTGACCAGAACAAAACTCATCTGAACTTCTGTCATCACCTATAGGGTCATCACAGTTTTTACAAATGCTTTTTTTACTCATATATTTATCACAACGCTTTCATTATTACATCTTTCGGCTCTGTTGTTGGTTTAAGCGTAGACGGCTATCATCATGGCTGTCCCTCTCTCTATCGTTAATGGTAAAATGGCCGTCCTCTACTTAGTTTGAAAATTTAATTCGACTATACTCAGATGCGAAAAATTATTAGAATAGTGTTCAGTGCTTTCGCTGCAATATGTTACCTTATCTGGAAATAATGCCCAAAATCCTCCCAAATATGTAAATATGGCATCTATACTAAGAAGCTTAGGACAGGGAAACAGGCATGAATAGAATCTTAGTTGTGGACGATGAACCCGATATTAACTTGCTCCTTATGCTCATCTTGGAGGATAGCGGATATCAAGTGGATGTGTATGACGATCCTATCCTAGCCTTATCGAACTTCAAACCAAGCTATTACGATCTAATAATATTAGATATAATAATGCCAACAATTAATGGTTTTGTATTTTATCAAAGAATAAGAGAACTAGATATTGGAATCAAAGCTTGCTTTCTGACGGTGAGTGAAACCTCTCAACAGGAGTTCGAAAAGGGGATATATCCGTTCGTTGTGAAGGAAGAGCTATTAGTCCGAAAGCCGATTCTGATTTGGATAAACGAGTTTTTTCAGACACCATATCTATAAATGACTTTAATAAAGAATGAAAATTGAGTCGCTGGTCCACTGGATAAATTAGTGACAGACATCCAGGTCTAACTGGATATGACTTGCTCAGCGTGCTACAAACGCCCAGCGACTCAGCCTTTTTCTGTTAAGTAACTTAACTTCAAACTGCTATATAAGTATAGACAATGTATGAACTATCACGTTCTCAGTCGTTGTTGGAAAGCCGTGTTGGCAACTGATTTTGATATTAGGAAGTTTAGCTGCAATCTTCTCTATTAGCTTCTGCTGTTCCTTTTGTTCTGCTCTTTTTTTCTGAGCAGCCATTCCAGCTCTGACTTTATCAGGTTGTTTGATCCAACTTTAGTTCTATAGTATAGCGTTTATGGATTGTATTATTAGAACAAAATGAGTAGACAAAGCGCATTACACAGTAAGGAGCGCATTACCATAAGTATATCCAAAGAAACCCATAATGAATTATCGAAACGGGGGAATCTAGATTCTACATATGATTCAGTGATTCAAAATCTGTTATTGAAGAACGCAAGGAATGAGGAATAGTTGACTATTGCGATTAAAGCTTTTATCGAACCGATAGAGGCAACAGAAAGAAGTCTGATGGATATTGAAAGACATTCAGTGGAAATAGATAAGAGATTATCACAAATATGCCTGATAGGACGAAATGTAGGTCATAATACTACTATATCAAATCCTGATGCTATATTTGAAACGATTCTAGAGGGTTATAATACCACTATATCAAATGCCAAAACGGCCTTAAAACGTTACAAAAACATTTTGCAGAAACTACCAGGATTTTTGAAACAACATATTTAGTGTTTTTTAACTGATTCCCTCAGAAACAGACATAGACCTAATGCAACAAAAAATAAGAGAGGATTCCGAACAATATCGATTTGTAGGCTTGTTTTTACTCATTTATTTAGTGCTGATAAATGCACACTGAAATGTAATGGCAAACCTGGTGTGTTGATAATATGCTGCTGAATGTTCTGTGATTGTGTAAGCTTTGAGATTTGTTGGTTCAGAACATCATTTCCAACATTGTGGATATTTTGTTGTTGATTGGTTCCTTCACCAGTATTTGCACTACATGTGGAAATGAAATAACTATGGCTCATCTAAATGGTAAGTGGCATGTATACGAGCTTAACACGAATGAAGGCCATATGTGTATCAAGCGAGCATCAAAGGTCACACCGATAGTAAAGGACGAGAAACCACCGGTTAGGCATTCCATGACTGAAACAAAAGCAGCTAATGTCCTTTCGAAAGACTTGGTAAAGCCAGAACTTACAGAGGAGGTCCGAAACAATTCGTAGCCTTGTTAAAGGTGGTTATAAAATGACAGAAACGCTGGTTGCTTGTTCCCAATGTAAGAAGATAGACGTATGATATCAGGATAACCTTATCGGAAATACAATTGTAATTTGTAATATTCTTTAGACCATTATCTAAGTCCAATGCCAGATTACTTGATTTAATATTTTACGAGTATTTCTTGAAATGTTTTTAAACACTAGGCAGTTTAAAACGCAGGATGAGTAAATTAATTCAATTAGAATATGATGGTGGCAAAATTTGGGTAGAGAGCTCTGAGGTAGGATATGGAGGGATTTTGGAACAAGCGAGTGCGATCGAAGTCGCTGAAAAGAGCATTGAGAAAATGCTAGGAGTCTTAAAACCATTCTGTGACGGTCTCAAGAAATCTGTGAACTCTCTTGGCGAGAATAGGCCAGATTCATATTCAGCAGAATTGGGTTTAAGCTTTAGTGGAGAAGGAAATGTATTTTTTGCAAGGTTTCTGGGCAAGCCACTGTTTAGGTTGTCGTCAATTGGGGAAATACATGAGCCAGCCTATTCGTGACATTATAGTAAAAGTCACTGGAGATAATAATTATTTTGGTACCGGCTTCTTCTATCGAAGGGGAATTTGTATAACATGCCATCATATAATTTACAAAATGAATGAAATAAAAATACAGTACAAAAACAATTTCTATGACGCTCAGTGGTCTAAAGAATACTCGAGCATGGAAAAGGATATAGCAGTTTTGACGGTTCGAGCTTGTGGCGCTGAGCCATTTAAGAGTTCTAAACAGAGTCTTTCCCAACTAAAAATATGGGGATTTGGTTATCATGAAGAGTTTTCGAAAGGCACATAATTTAATGGCCAGCTACAAATTAAGGGGGACGTATTCGAATTTGATGGAGAAGTCGTTAGCCCCAAGAATGAATGGAACAAGAAACCAAAAGTAATAGTGGACTGTATCCCGGTGACATCTAACATCGTTGGACAAGGATTTAGTGGCAGTCCTGTTTTTTATCCTGACGATCCTGACTGGTTTATAGTGGGAATGTTCATGGCGGATCTCAGGGGCAGGAACACGGCATATGTTATACCAATTGAGACTCTGACCGAGAAATTTGATAAAGAACAGGCATTATTTAATCCGTCAGAAAATAATATCGTTTCTACTCTAGAGAAAGGTAATGAATATTTTCAAAGAGAAGATTACAATTCGTCGATTGAATATTATGATAAGGTAATAAATGATCCTAATTTTGCCTTTGCTTGGAGTAATAAAGGCAAGGCCTTGAGTAGCTTGGGGAAAAATGAGGAAGCTCTAAAGTGCTATGATAGATCGCTAGAAATCAACCCAAATAGTACATTTGGATGGAGCAATAAAGGATTAGCGCTTTATTATTTAGGAAAGACAGAGCAAGCGATAGAATGTTATAGTAAAGCGCTAGAGTTTGATTCAAATTATGCTTTTGCATGGACTGACGAGGGCGAAGCTTTCTATGTTTTAGGTAAGTTTCAGCAAGCTCTAAAGTGTCTTGACAAAGCCCTGGAGATAAGTCCAAATCACCCTAAAACAGGGAGCTGTAAGGGGATGGTTCTGCATCGGTTAGGCAAACCTGAAGAAGCTGAAGTGTTTTAGGATGGCTCTAAGAATCGATCCCAATGACGCTGATGCATTAAATAGTAAGGGTAATGCTGTTTCTTTTCTAGGGAAACATGACGAAGCAATAGCGTTTTTCAATAAGCCCTGAAGATAAATCAAAACCACATCAGAGCATTGAACAATAAAGGTGTCGAGCTTAAACGAATAGGAAAAATGCAGGAAGCTATACAGTATTTCGATAGAGCCCTAGAGACAAATCCAAATGATCTTACGGCATTAAAGGGAAAAGCAGCTGATTCTTTGAAGCAGATTTCCTTAAAAACTGCTATGGCTTGCAACTGAACGCGATAGTCCGTTGTCTTGTCTAGGATCTCCAAAGTCTTCCAATTCAGATGGTCAAGAAGCATGAGCGACTGTTTGAACTGTCTAGGAATTTCGTCAGCGACTACCGACTTTAGCTCAGTTCTTGCCATGTCATTCCAACCAGATAGGATGGAGTTAACCTTACCAACTGAGATTTTCATGGTCTCAGAGATTTGCTGCTGGCTTGCTCCGAAGGATGAGAGTTGCAAGACCTTCAGGTAGACGGGAAGCCTTTAGACTATTCAATTTCAAACTAGGTTAATCCCCCATCCTTTGAAGCATTAACAGTCTGGCTGGCTAGGTCATTCCGGTCTGTCTTTACATGGTCACTAGCGATATGAACATCTAATTCCGCTTGACTATTGAAGGCTCTAACAGGTGTACAATAATGCTCAGGACAATAGAAATTGAAACTTGAATTTTCTTCTATTACATCATTTTGATTGAAAGAAATTTCTTCTATGTGCGTCTGTGCCTCTATATCAATTGAAGGTATATTTTCCTCAATGATTTTGTTATTTTTTATAGCAATGCTTCCTTCTGAATCGTCCACTTGTGCATGGCTCATAGTAGTTTTTTCTTTCAATCCCCTTAATTCTTTGAATTTATCTCCTAGGAACCAATGAAAATCGTCTTTTAAAACAATCTCTTTTTCTGGATTATACTCTTCGGGGTCAAAGTAAGGCTCTTCCACCAATCCAGTAGCTCTCAATTCGGTCATAGTTCTGCGAGCGGTTGGATTGGTTGTGTTTAAGAAATTGACGATCTCTGAAGTCTTAAGGCGTCCCTTATTTTCGATTAATAACTCAAATATCCTAACCCTTTCTAGTGAAGCAGTAGATAGCACAGTTTGAACTATCATAGGAATATCGTCTTCTGTAACATAATTCCTCCCTTGAGATAATGCATGTCCCTTAGCCAGATTGTATAATTGGGTTACGGCCCTGCTAGGAGCTTCAACAATAGCAAAAGAATAAGCATAGTTTGAACCCTGGGTGTCTTTAGTTTCCCATGTTGGAACAGTAGCCCTTAGTGGTCCTAGTAAATACGCAAGTTCAATTATGTGTCTGCGTGCTAATTCTTCATCTTTATCACTGTTCAGAGGAATCTTTGATAAATCCTCTTCGCAGCCAAATTCCTTAGTTATTATTGGATTCATTTCAAAAATTGCGAGATATTCTAGTAATGTGATTCTGATATCATGAAATTTCTGTCTAAAGTCTTCGCCCATTTGTTCATATGCATCATTTTTATCGTATTGTGGCTTTGATAATCTAAAAAAGTAGAGTTTAGGCCCTAATGTTGATAGATGTTTATGCACTCTATGAGGAATATCAACAGCAGCGCCTAACCAGGTAAACATGATATCCTCGCTGTATCCTCTCTTTCCATGAACGCCACTATCGCTTTCATAGCCGTGACCATCTAGTACTGTGGTAATTATAGCCAACGACTGAAGCAGATCGTCGTCTTTTAATGAGAATGTAGGAGCTAATTCAGGAGTCAGTAGAAATTTATTTTTTTTTAATTCTGGGTAACATGTCAATGTCCTTCAATTTATCTTTCTTTACTGTAGCGCTGTGAGATACCCAAGACTTGGCACTGAAATTATGACTATAATAAGTGTGGTCACATCCTCTAAATAGCTCAAGAGCGACCGTCTTTAACGAACTCGGTGCACCTAGAAGTATCCCGGCAAATGGAAGCGTACAATCTCTAATATTCAAAATTGATTTGAGAGACAACGCAAATTCTAGAGCCGGCCATACATCTGGTATATTATTCGAAGTAATAGCATACAGATTCTGATAGCTTTGTACAAGTTTTTCATGCCATTCCTTTTGGATCTTATCAGGCTCTACCGGATTGGTATTACAATTAACGAGATCGCTTTTCATTTCTTCAAAGTCTTCAGTCATGGCTCTAACCTCACCCTGAGCAATCTTGAAATGCTGCAGTGATATGGTGCGTGTATATCTTCAAAAATCCGGCCAACTGCTTGAGTCAGTACAAAGTCTCTAGTATCACCGTCTAATTCATGCAGCTCTTTAACCAGTTTTTCGGTCAAGTCTGATAGGTTTATTATAAATTCAGGAGTAGGCCTGTAGACCGGGATTCTGTGCTTTAGATACCTAGCTAAGTCGTAATATTTTCTGCCTTCCACCGTCTGACCTTCATCGTTTTTTAACTGATAAACAACTGTACCCAAGCGCTGTTTGAGATTCTCGGTAGTATAGTTTGGAGTCCAAAAATCACTAAATTTATTTACAAGATCTAGTTCTATTCTAACCATCTAGAATCCTCCTCTCTCCAGGGGTGGCCTTCTGGATAATGTCCTCCTGTGGGATACACAACATGTCATATGCAAACAGTTCGGCGTAGCAGTGGAAAATATTACAGGCTGGGAGATTGGTTGTCGAGACCCGGGCTCCCAGACACTCTTTGTTTTTCATTTTTTAGCATTATCCTCCAATTCCATCCGTTTTACCGTGTTATCAAGGCGATTAAATCCTCTTCTGCAATTGCTGCAACTTGTGTACTTTAGTTTAGATCTGCTGTCGAATACATAATCGCACCAGGGACATTTTAGCCTAGACGCGATCACTTGTCTATGTTGTTGGATGCTTTGCTTTATTCTTAAACTATACATATCAAAATCTCCCTTAAATACACGAGTGGAGCAATAAAAAGATTGTGTATTTTGTGACTTTCATCGTAAGACAATGTAAAATAGCTTAAAAATAGCTTAAAAATAGCTAAAATATTGTTACAGTGTAACTCAAATGGGGGACGAATTGGAGATTTAGGAGGATTAAGCCCCCCTTGAGAGGTGATCCTAGGGGAATGTCCTTCATAGGAGATGTCATAGGATGTGTCAGATGCAGACATAGAACCAAGTACCTCAGGACTGTAATCTAGAGATGGCGTAAGTCGTGTATTAGAGCCTTGAAGGACAGAACAAATGGTAGAAGACATGTTATCAATCCCCTACGATATGCGAATGGAGCTGCTGCGGCTGATTTGATACGTTGCTCTTGCTGGTTGGGAGTATCTTTGTTTATCCAGTCAGGGTTTCCATTGAAAAGATGGTCATAAGTTGTTTGCCATGGAAGGAATCCGTCGCTAACACTAGCACTCCTTGGAGTTCCTTCGGTTCCGAATTGTTGAGTGCAATAATCGTCTGCATCCGAACCTACGACGCCCTTACTATTCATATCCTCTAAACACTGAGATATGGTTTCGTAGTTGGATGTAGGATCCTGTTTGTCTTTTACCGGCTGACTGCCAATGTCACTGCCTATACCTTTGCTAGCTGGAGCTGGAATTGGGGGAAGAATTAGCAGATTGGCCTTGAGTTAAGTGTTGGTTTCCTTGAAGTTGCTGCGATGTCGGGTTTGAGCTATTAGCGTTAGTATTAGCAGCGTTGTTTATTCCAAGCTGGGTATTAATTGAGATTGGTGAGGAAGTATTCGATTGACCCTGGGATACAGATCGTGCTTCAGAGGTTCCTTGAAAGGTTTTGCTTGGGCTGTTAATGTTATTGTTCGCTTGATTGTTTAATCCTATTTGGCTGTTGCTTGAATTTGCTGAGGAAGCAGTTAACTGAACTTGAGACACATGTTGGTTACTAGGACCTATGATCTGTGTCATACCATGTGGATGTGCTGCCCCATTAGCCGTATTGGCCATTACATTATTTGCATTTTGAGTATTATTCGAACTTGCAGAATTGGTAACACCTTGAACCTGAGCTGCGGTCTGTTGCCCAGCAACGCCTTGTGTCGCATTACCTGATGCCGTATTACTCATTGTTTCAAGCGAGTTTTGGTTATTATTTGATTTTGGAGAATTCTTAACTGTCTGGACTTCTGTTGCAGATTGGCTTCCCGATATCGATTGATTGGGATGAAGAACTCCATTACTCGTTGTATCTGTGTTATTCATCTGTTCGTTTATTGATTGAGTGTTTTTCGAGCCTGTCGAGTTAGTGACGGATTGTGTCATAGTTTGCCGTGACTGCGGAAAAAGCGATAGAAAAAGTCGTTGTATAAACGGAAACAGATTTCATACTTTCATAAGGACCCAGAATCCTAGCCATGAAGCAGAACTAAAACGAATCTGGGAAAGAAGGTCATGATTGAAGAAGAATTAGTGCTTTGATATATCTGCATGCGCTGCAGTTCCTTTGAAGGCTTGCTGTTGTTTAATCTGATTTTGTAATATCTGGGTGCTATTTGTAGCTACTACCAGTGCAACAACAATCAATATACCATTATCATATTATCTTACTAGAACATTCACTGGAGATGAAGGGGCACTAGTTATACCTTGACTATCTGTAACCGTCAAAGTAAATGATAGAGTTGTCGAATTTTGTGGTGCTATGAATACAGGTCTGGCGGTATTAGGCAACACGCCAACACTCAGCCCAGCTGTTTGGACCCATGAATATGAAACTATAGTACCGCCATTAGGGGAAAAACTTCCCGTGC
>QHBN01000123.1:94040-110406 GCA_003176995.1 Candidatus Nitrosopolaris wilkensis | reverse complement strand
AGGTGGATAATATTTTGAGATGATCTTGGAGACACTCACATTTCGAATTCAATATTTAGTGCTACCACGAATTTTATCGCGAAATTAAATACGTCACTTACGATCTTAACGAGAGATCCACTGTGTCTCAGATGGCAGACCAATATCTGATCGGGCTGGTAAGCTATTGAAGAGGCAGCCCTAACTAATTTGGGAAGAGATATAAAAAAAGCTCCTTTTTATCTTCATTCTGAGATTATTTCCGCCAATTTAGAAGGTTAACGTCGTTGGCTGTTAATGAAAGCTATAAGCAATAGAGAATAAACGTCATATAGATTCAGCTAGACCCAATAACTGAGTCGGTTGTAATTCGTCTATCCTCTTCGTACCGGCAAAATCAATTTTACAATTGTGTTTTTTTAATACTGAAAATAATTTTCTATTTCTACTTGAAAATAGGAGATTCAAATTCTTAATTGTCGCCCTTGTTATTGGGATCCCTGCTTCTTTAGGAATAAGTCTTATAACCGTTGACTCAACGCTAGGATTAGGATCAAACGATCCCTTTGACACATGAAACAACTGCTCTATAATGAAGCAGTGCTGTGTTATGACAGTGATGGATCGGTAGTTTTCATCGCCAGGTCTGGCTTGCAATTTATCTGCAAATTCCTTCTGCACAGTCAGTATTGCCCGGGTAAATTTCTGTAACGCTAACCATTGAAGTGCATCCCTACTTCTAGAATAAGGAAGATTCGAAATGAAAACATCAAACACGCGAACGGGGAATTTAAAAATATCTGCATTGATTAACTTCAGGTTTGGAAAAGCAGATATGAGCACGCTTGATTTCTTGAACAGGTCGTGGTCGACCTCGAACGAAACCACCGATTTAGCTCTTTTACACAGTTCGGTTGTTAAAGTACCCTCTCCAGTTCCGGCTTCATACACGGTCTCGCTCTGACTAATCTTCGCTACTTCGAGTAGTTTTTCAAGAACTCTTCCGTCTTTAAGCATATGCTGACCGAGAAGCCTTCGTTTTGAGAGTTTCATTTCCTGACAAACAAATTCATTCTTGCTTCACCGGTAATTTCATCGATTATTCTTTTTGCTATCAGCTTCGCCGGATCGCGTAATCCCACTCTCTGTTGAATTTCTACGAAGCTTTCAAATTTTTTCCGATCTCGCTCTCTAATTATGGTCATCATGTAAGTCTTTCCTATGCCTGGAATCAGTTCTAAAGCGTGGATCCTGGGTGTAATCGGTTGAGCCGTGTTTATATAGTCAATGAAACGCTTTTGGTTTGCTATCACTATTTTTTCAATAATGCTAGGAAGTTCGTTTTTCGCAGTTTGGGATATAGAATCATATTCAAGCCTGCCAAGCACACTCATCACTTTGTCGCGGCCCTCCCTACCAATATATACTCGCTCGGCGATCTCGATACTCATATTTTGAGTTCCGAGAAGTTCCAGTAAAGTGAGACGCTCCTCCCCAATCGCCTGAATAATCATACCCTCCCTTCCTCTCACTGTCGACGCCTTGGCTCGTTGGGTGAAGTCCAAAACGTACGCGTACTCCTCGTATCTGCGTTGGCCTTCCTGCGGTGCTGTTCTAGAACTCTGCTCGTTAGTAGTCCCGCTGCTACTATCATATCCCCGCAGCCACGCTGACAATGTCGATCCTTCCTTCCTTTTCTCCGGTATAACTATCGATTACCTTTTTATTTAACTTTCATTCCGCGTTTGGAGTATGTTCAGCATCTTTTGCAAGGTTTCGGTAAGAATAAGTTTTTTCCACCCGAAAGTAAAAGCCCTTAATTCTTCCAGAGAGGAAGGTGATACATTTACAACTTCTATTGCTTCTTCTTCTTTTAATTCACACTTTTCAATTAGTCGGTTTACCATTTCACGTGCAACCTCTGAGCCGGTTTTCGCGAATTTTACAACATAGTCATGCGTCCATCTCTGTATTTGATCCATATCATCTGACTTCACCTGTTCTAAAACTTCTTTAGCCTCAGACAATGTTATTATTTCTTTTTTAAGAATGTCAGTCACTCTTTACCGACTTCCCTCCGTTAAACGGCTTTATATGGTTAAGTCTAGTTTGCAAAATTTTCTGCTTACTTCCAAACAATACTGCAACTTTCAAAATTCTCCTGCCTACCTCCATAACATCCCCTACCTTTCCTTGAAACCTTCTGTGCGGAGTGGTAGAATGTTCAGAGGGATCTATATCAATGATAACTTTGTCACCAACGTTATATTCTGTTAGTAAATAAGATATACCTCTAGAGACATTACGTTTAGTCAGGACAGAACGAGATTTTCTCCTCGTACCGTGTGAACTTGGCATCGTAAACTGATGCTTTAAGGCCTTAATTTATGTTATGTTATTTAATCATCTGAGTGACACTGAGGGGTCAGAGACGCCATGTTCGGACAAAGTAAATAATACTTCCCTCTCTGGATGATACGGGCTATCGACCATTCTCGCGATCCGGTTTTTCCCGGAGCGCTTTAGGTACACTCTATATGTGCTAGTATGTGCCACAACGTGGCCACCTGTAGGGCGGAATGCATCACCAAATATTGCGTCCGGAGAGGATTGGATCTGATTGGTGACTAGCACTGCAACTTCGTAGGTTTCGGCGATCCGCACTAAAATGTGCATAAATTTATTAAGCTTCTGCTGCCTCTCCGAGAGCGCACCGCGTCCGATGTATTCAGCTCTGTAGTGTGCCACGGCAGAATCTACTATAAGTAATTTTACGTTCTTCTCATCTATAATGGGGCCGCTTTCTTGGATAATCAATTCCTGATGAGCACTGTTATACGCCTTTGCGACAATTACGTTTTCAAGGGCAATCTGCGGATCTATTTTTCTTGCTACGGCGATCGACACTATTCGTTCAGGTCTGAATGTATTTTCGGTATCAATATAGAGTGCCTTACCAGTTAGTCCTCCCTCAGACTTGGTCTGTTTAACCATCACACATAACGTATGACAGATCTGGGTCTTTCCTGTACCATATTCGCCGTAAACTTCTGTGACTGCTCTTGTTTCTATACCGCCTCCAAAGAGATCATCTAGATTCTTTGATCCAGTTGAAAGACGATCTTCTCTTTTTCTTTTGTTATAGAGTTGAGTTGCGGTAACAAAACTCTTGTCAATGATACCGAGATCTTCTAACCTAATTCTCGCCTGATTGCAAAGATATATAGATTTTTCAATTTCCATGCCAGTGGCCTCTGAAACATCCACAGGTCCCCTGACAACTAGATCTTTAATTGAGGAAAAACCCGCTTGCTCTAAACGGGTCTTAGTAGCCGGACCGATTTGTTCTATAGAATCGAGACTCAACTGCACTTTAAGAGGGTTGTCGTTTTCCAAGACTAATAGCCCAATAGCCGATAGCGCGACTAATTAGTTTTGAGTTAGAGAATGAGCGCCTTCTTTAGCTGAAAAAGACCTGCAGTATTTTTCCCTTATTAATCTGAAAAGCGCGTGGGGATGTAACAATTAAATTAAGAATTAGAGATTTCTTATCACCACTGTCTGGTGTGTGCGTGTGATTGATAGTTGATCTAAATCTTGACCGCAAACATGTACTAGTGCTTGGCGGGGGAAAGGAGGGTGCTAGGAAAATTCGTGGCCTCTTGGATCAAAATTGTAAAATCACCGTTATGTGTAGTCGTTTAAATCGTTATTTGTCTCAACTGAGGGAACAAGGACGAATCGAACTTGTAAAAACAAAGATAAAAGACGCAAGTGTACTTGATAATTATAATAATCTATTTCTTGTGCTTGCTGCCACTAATGATAAAGTGTTAAACAGGATGCTTGTCGAGAAGGCACGTTCCATGCGCTTATTCGTATATGCTGTAGATGACCCCGCCATTAGTGACTTTTCATATGCCTCAATTATTAATATCGAGGGTGTAATGCAGGTCGCAATATCCACATCCGGCAAGAGTCCTATAATGTCGCGAAGGGTGAGAATTAAAGCAGAGAGGGTGCTTCGAAGGGTAATAAAAAAAACCGATATCGAAAATACTAAATTACAAGAATTTGCCCGTGCTGCTGCAAAATCGACATTCAAGACAGTTGAACAAAGGAAAAAGTTTCTCTATTCTTTGATCGAAAACAGTCGTATCCAGAACCTTATTAAGGAGCATAAGACAGAAGATGCTAAAAGTACGACTTTAGAGCTATTGCGTGAATGGGAGAGAAAGAATAACAGATGACAACGTCATCGACACTCTCGCAGTCACTACAGGTAATTAATGCAAGAATTACTTATCGCAATGCTCCGATCCATCTTCTCGAACGATTTGCATTCGCTGACTTAAATGCCGCACACCAAAAAGTGATAGAAATAGCCGAGTTAGAAGAGTGCATTATCATACAGACTTGCAATCGGGTTGAGGTTTTTGCTGCGAGCAGAAATCCCGACCAGCAAAGATTGTTGGAAGGGTGGGCGAGTGCTGCAGGGTTATCTTATAACGAAGTGGCTGAGAATATTGAAATTTGCAATGGTAATGAAGTGATATTGCACCTCTTAAAATTGTCATCAGGCTTGGATTCGTTAGTGATCGGTGAAGATCAGGTATTAGGCCAAGTAAAACGTGCATTCGAGTTTTCTCGCAAAAACAGGTATGCGGGTCCTCATCTCTCAGTTATCTTTGATCGGGCTGTCAAGGTTGGTAGTAAAGTCAGAACCACTACTGGAGTGAATAAGGGTAGCGTTTCTATCGGCTCGATGGCAGTAAAGTTGGCAGAGGAATACTTTGACAAATTGAACAATAGAAGCGTATTGTTGATTGGTTCCGGGGAAGGAGCAAGCCTCGTCGCAAAATCTTTGAAACAAAGAGAGGCTCATTTTATGATTACTAGTAGGACATTTGAGAGAGCCAAATCATTTGCAGATACAGTAGGAGGCAATCCCGTTCCATTTGAGTCAGCCGTACAAATGTTCCAGGAGGTCGATCTAATTTTTCTTTCTACTACCGCACCTTATTACTTAATCACCTATGATAGGATTCAGAAGGCCATGGCCAAGAGAGATAAATGGCTAGTGGTTTTTGACCTTTCAAATCCCCGAACCGTTGACGAGAGAGTCGCAACCATAAAGAAGGTGAAATTATTTAACATTGATAAGATTACGGAGATAGTTGAAAGGAACATTCGAACACGCAAAAATGAGATTGCGTCGGCCCAGAGAATAATAGATGAAGAGATGAAACTAGTTGATATGGTCCTGAAGAGAAAGGAGGTTGAGCCTATGGTGGTTTCTATATTTAAGGATGTAGATAGGATCAGAGAACGCGAACTCAAGAAGGCTATTTCTATCCTCGGAGCTAGGATAGGGCCCGAGGAACGTAGAATAATGGAACAATTCTCATACGCGATGATAGAGGCTATTATGTCCACACCAATGAATAGTCTAAGAAAAGAATTAGGTACGGCTAGTAAAAATGAAGATGTAATGAGAATTGCAGCCAGGTTGTTCAACTATCATGAAGATCGGTAGGTGTGATTGCGGTGCTGGCTATCCGGTTGTTAGGTTAAGGCGGCTTAGAACAACACCTTCTGTCAGAGACCTCCTACAAGAAACCCATCTTTCAGTCAAGGATCTCATATCCCCAATTTTCGTTCAAGAACGGATAACCAAGCGTGAAACCATTCAATCTATGCCCGGGATAGAAAGAATACCTCCTTCCGAAATCATCAACGAGGTACAGACTGTCTTAGACCTTGGTATTCGAGCAATTATGCTGTTTGGGATTCCGTTCTATAAGAATAAAAGAGATGGGTCTGCGTTCTTGGAGCACGGGATTGTCCAGGACTCGGTTAGAGTTGTGCGCAAACACTTTGGAAGTAGAGTTGCTATCATAACTGACGTTTGTCTTTGTCAATATACCACGCACGGCCACTGCGGCATCGTAGTCAAAGGAAAGATAGATAACGACAAGAGCGTACGCACGTTAGCCAAAGTAGCAACGAGTCACGCAGAGGCTGGAACAGATATGGTTGCACCGTCAGCCATGATGGACGGCCAGGTAAAAGCTATTCGTAAAGGCTTAGATGAAAATGGATTTGAAGACGTCGCTATCATTTCCTATTCTGCAAAACACGCTTCTCCCCTATATGGCCCTTTTAGGGATATAGCTTGTTCTCGGCCTCAATTCGGCGACAGGAGGACATATCAAATGTCATTTACTAATCCAAGAGAAGCGATGCATGAAATCGAACAGGACATTCGGGAAGGCGCTGATATTATTATGATTAAGCCAGCCATCCCCTATTTGGACCTGATTTATCAGGCAAAAAAGAATACCAATTTACCAATTTGTGCGTACAGTGTTTCCGGAGAATATGCTCTGATAAAAGCAGCGGCTGGCAAGGGGCTGATAGACGAGGACTCGGTCATGACCGAATCTCTAACTTCTATCAAGAGGGCAGGCGCTGATCTAATTATTACGTATTACGCAAAGAAAATGGCAGCACTGCTGAACGAATAAAAAAATTGAGCGCATATTGCGATACAATTATAATATTTTAGAAAGGCAACATTCAGTGTATTATGCTTAGCAACTCAAAATCATTATTCGATAGAGCCCAGAGGGTCATTCCCTCAGGTGTCAACAGTCCTGTACGTTACTATGATCCATTCCCATTCTTTGCCGTGTCAGGGAAAGGAAGTACAATGCGCACGGCCGATAACGAGACTTATATAGATTATTGTATGGGATACGGAGCGCTATTGCTTGGCCATAGTTATTCAACAGTAACCGAATCAGTAAAGTCCCGGATTGATGATGGAAGCTTGTTCTGTGTTCCGACTGAAGAGGAAATCCAATTGGCAGAGTTAATTTCGAAGGCCGTGCAGTGCGCCGAAATGATCAGACTAGTGAATACTGGCATGGAGGCCACTATGAACGCGATCAGACTAGCTCGCGCATTTACAAAAAAAAAAAAGGTTGTGAAATTTGACGGATGTTATCACGGAGCGTACGATTATGTGCTCCCGAAGCCAGGCGTCGACGCAAGTATATCTGATGGCATAATTAATGAAGCATCCTCACAGACCCTGGTGCTCCCATACAATGATTCCGAAACACTGGAACAGGTAGTTAAGGAAGATGACGATGTTGGTTGCGTTATAGTTGAGCCGGTCGCTGCAAATATGGGACTAGTATTACCAGAAAAGCAATATCTAAATGAGATTAGAAGGATTACACGACATAACAATATTGTACTAATTTTTGATGAGGTTGTTACCGGTTTCCGACTTGCTCTTGGGGGAGCAGGCGAATTCTTTGGAATCAAACCGGATTTGGCGACTTTTGCGAAAGCTATCGGCAACGGGTTTCCTATTGCCGCGATCACAGGCAAGAGAGAAATAATGCAACAGCTTTCTCCGAGCGGTAAGGTGTATCAAGCCAGTACCTATGCTGGAAATCCAGCCTGTGTCTCAGCCAGTATCGCTACGATCGAAGTATTATGTAAGGCAAAGAACGAGATATATCCAAAAATTGCGAGAACCTGCGACAACATTGTATCTGGGATCAAAGATGCGTTAAAGGATTTCAAACTTGATTGTACGATAAATAACATCGGTTCGATGTTCCAACTCTTCTTTACAGACGAGAAAGTGAAGAATGCAGTTAGTGCGAACAAGTCCGATCCAATCATGTTTAGGAAACTTTTTAATGAGCTCTTAAAGAGAGGAGTGTTTATACCACCATCACGGTTAGAAACTTGCTTTATATCTTATTCCCACAGCGAAGACGATGCTGATAAAACTGTAGAATCATACTATGAGTCGCTGCGGGAGGTGAAACAGTCATAATGAACAACTTTAGAGTGGGAACAAGAGGTAGTCGACTAGCGATAGCTCAGACGGAGATCGCGCTTTGTACATTAAGGAAGAGAACTTCACTTGAATTTGAAGTCATTACCATTAGTACAAGGGGTGATGTCGACAGAAGACCACTATTTACAATTGACGAAAAAGGAATTTTTGAAAAAGAGATAAACCAAGCAGTTATCTCAGGACAAGTTGATTTCGCAGTTCACAGTTTGAAAGATATTCCTTCTGATTTATCGGAGAAATTGATTGTAGCAAGTATCCCAAAGCGTGCTAGTCCCAATGATGTTCTTGTTAGTAAAAGAGATTTGAAGCTGGCAGACTTGCCTACCGACGCAGTAGTCGGAACAAGCAGCCTAAGACGGGCCATCCAACTATTCAGGGTCAGGCCGGATTTGCATGTTAAACCTATTCGAGGAAATGTAGAGACCAGAGTCAGCAGATCAATCACTGGAGAATATGATGCCGTAATTCTCGCAGAGGCTGGTCTGACGAGACTAGGAATGAAAGATGTTATCGCTGAAAGGTTCGACATCAAGGACTTTGTCCCGGCTCCCGGCCAAGGTGCAATTGCGATTGTATGCAGGAGAGACAATAAGGAGCTTATCACATTATTAAGGACTATTGAAGATCCTCAATCCAAGATCGAAGCGGATGCTGAGCGAGCGCTGGTATCAAAATTAGAGGCAGGGTGTAGGTTTCCTGTAGGGGCAGTCGCCGTTAGTAAGCCACGGAAGAGCACGTTCACATTATACGCTAGCATATTTTCTCCTGACGGTAGGAAGAATATTAAGCTGAAGAAGAGCGGTAACGCGATACATCCTGCTGACGTAGGAACTGAACTAGCAGGTTTGCTTCTCAAAAAAGGGGCTCAAGAGTTAGCAGCAGGTTGGCGCAATGCAGTAGAAGCTTGGAACAAGAAACTATGATGACGAATAAAGTATTCATATGCGGCGCTGGTCCAGGTGATCCGGAATTAATTACTGTTAAGGCAATGAAACTCTTGAAGAGTTGCGATGTAGTATTTTATGACAGGCTTGTGAGTAGAGAAATTATCGATCAAATTCCATCCAAATCAGAGACAATTTTTGTAGGAAGATCCGTAGGGGATGCAGCAACACATCAAGACTATACTAATAAGCTGATGGTCGCACATGCTAAAAAAGGAAAGAGAGTTCTGAGGTTAAAGGGTGGGGATCCGTTTATCTTTGGCAGAGGAGCAGAAGAAGCTGAATATCTATTCAAGCATAATGTAAAATTCGAGATAGTTCCAGGGATTACGTCTGCTATCGGATCCGCTGCATATGCTGGAATCCCACTGACGCACCGACGTTTCTCTTCGTCAGTGGCGATAGTTACTGGGCACGAAGACCCATCAAAAAACGAGCCAGGTGTTAACTGGAGCAAATTAGCCTTCGCAGTAGATACACTAGTTATTCTTATGGGTATAGAACATCTATCACGAATCGTCGGTATTTTGATAAATTCAGGAATGAAAAAAAGTACAGAGGTAGCAATTATCGAAAATGGAACTACCAGAAAGCAGAGAGAAATAACAGGGAATTTGGGTAATATAGTACTGAAAGCTCTGAGCGCAAAAATAGAAGCGCCAGCAATCATTATTTTCGGGAAGGTTGTTTCGTTGCACAAAAAGCTTGCTTGGCTTAACAGGTCATAAGTATATCTATGCCGTCCAGTTTGGATAGTAAAGTACTTGCAATAACAAGAAATAATCTCGAGGCTCAGGAGTTCTCTGATCTCATTGCTTCTGAAGGTGGGAGAGCCATACCGTTGCCTACAATTGAAATTGTACCAAAGGATCCTTCAGCTGTTGATGAATTTATTGATGCTGTAAATAAAAATGAAAATGAGTACTGTGCATTTTTAAGCCCTCAGGCGGTTGATGTATTATTTAATCATGCAAGTAGAATTTGCAAAACGGAGGAACTCGTTTCCGTGTTGAATTCCAGAATTGTTGCAGCAATTGGGCCGAAGACTAAGCAAAGATTGGTAGATCATATGATAGATGTCAAAATGGTTCCAGAACGGTATTCGTCAGTAGGGCTCGTTGAACTGTTCTCTAAGATGGAAGACCAAAACGGGAAGAAGATCCTCATCCCTAGAAGTGAAGCGTCAAATGAATTCGTTGAAAGGGCTCTGTCTGCGCTGAATATGGTAGTGAATCTATTTTTTCTTTATACAGCCCGTACTTCGGTAATCACTCCTATATGGAACGATTTTATTTTACTTTTGGAACAAAAAAAGGTAGATGCGATCGTATTTACGAGTGCATCCAATGTTAGATCCTTCTTTGAGATCACCCAGAATATGCCACATAGTATTTCATCCTTACTGAAAAATGTTAAAGCTGTTATCGCTATAGGCCCAATGACTAACGAAGAGTTGAAGAAGAGGGGCATTCCATCCTTTGAGTCGAGTGAGCACACAATAAGGGGTACCGTGGACCTTGCAAAGATCATCTTGGGAAAATAAGAGTCTGTTCTTCTTTTTTCATTTTGACTGGTGCAGTCATTAGAAGAATTTTATTTTATCGTACTATCCTAGCATAATTTTATCCAACTACTGAGCCTGTCCCTTCGGCCGTACCGACAGAACGTATAATAAAACAAGATGGTTTTGATACTATTGATCAGCAGTGGTAGGTTCCTCAATCTCAATAAGAGATAACTTGCCAACGCACTAGTTCGTCAATCGTTGTCTCCAATTTAACTAGATATATTGCAAGTCGTAGGCGTCTTTAACGTACCAATTGGTGTTAGCCTAAAGGAACTCGTCATTTAGGAAAATCTCAAACTATACATCCAGAATTCCTCAAGGAATAATCCAATACAAATCGGATCCGCATCTCGAACGAGCATAACACAACTTTCCGACTCGATTATCGCCATAGTTGAGGCGTCTTTCCTGATTTATCCCAGCTACAAGCACAAAGAATGACCCTCTAATACCGCTCTCGCGGATTGCTTTTTCCATAAATCTATTTGAATAAATTCGTTAACTTCAATAAAGGTTAACTCTTTCGCTAAAATATTCACATTATTATTATCAATGTTACAGTTTCTGGCCAAATGCCTGCGATTCCTTCAATAGATTTCTACTCGTCAACACTCACCCTGAACGCAGCTGCCAGAATCTTTTGTCACCTTTTTCTATTTTAGTTCCTTACGAGCTCACTAACTGATAACACACGCTAGAAGGATGTTAATGAGTGCTAGCAGAAATCGCGGACAAAATAGCAATTCGCGGTAGTTAAATACTAAATACGCGTATACAGTGCGAATTCGCAGGCTTCCTCGCCGTACACACTGTAGTACATCTAGTTAGGTCAATGTATCAGTTCGCACCTATATTCGCGAACAAATTGACTGCGTTCGCGCGAACGAACGTAAAGCGTTCGCGAACTGTTTCTCACTCCTAAACATGGATCTCCAAGATTTGAGAATATTGCCCCATCGCCACGCCGGCCATGAATCACGGCCAAACAGTTTAGAAATATGAAATAGAACTCTGCTCAGCATGCGAAAAGTCTTTTACTCTCGAGGCCGAAGGAGCAGCTAGTCTCCTGATCTATCACTCGTGAAGGTTAGACGACCAGGACTATACCCCAGGCTCTGTCAAGTCTTCGTCGGATTGACAGACTGTAAAAAATCGTCGGGTGTTTTTAAGTGTATTTAGGAATTGCGATTTTAATAATATATCTGCCTATAGCATTGAGCTTCCTTATGGTTGGCGAAACATTCGTGGGTTTGGCGGCTGTGGCCTTGGCAATCGCTGCGGCTTGAATGGCTTTATTGATTGAATTAAGAAGAGGGAGGGGCGACGTTAACGGCATGTTGAATTTCTTGAGGAATTCGACACTTAGTACAGTAGATGAAAAAATAGCCGTATTGTATGGCTATGCAAACAATGTCCCAACATGGAAAGACAAGAAATCAAATATTGACCTGATGACAAAACAAATACCTTCCGATATTTCTTCTATTGCAAGGGTTCGCAACAACATAGAATATACTCCATGGAGAGAGGTAATCGGAGTGTTGAATTCTTTAATCGAATCAATGCAGAAGGAAAATTATAATACGAGAGAAATAAAAATCTCGCTGGAGGCACTTAAATAAAATTTCTTAACCATGCTTCGCTGCGTTCTGTCATACGTGGTGTAGAATCCTTGGAATATTTTTGAGTATAAGGATATTGCTGGAAAATTGAATTGCGCCAGCAATTATCCGACCAGCTTGGCGGAGCAATAATTTATGTCTTGAAATACAGCGAAAAGAACAATGTCCCGTTGCCTAATAGGGATTCTTTATATATGATGGTTGATAATGTTCACGATACAACGGGCAAAATTAAAATTCCATAAAGAAATTAACGCATCCGACGAAATTTACATCTCTCGTGATCCGACGCAGACTTTACAGAACCATATCCCAAAATATATATAAAACATAACGGTGTTATAATACATAATGGCTACTAAAGAACTCAATATGGATTATAGCAAGTACGACTTTAAGGATTCTACTGAACTCTATGTCTACCTGAGCAAGAAAGGATTGTCTCGTGGTACTGTTGAAGAGATCAGCAGGCTAAAGGGTGAACCAGATTGGATGAGAGACTTTAGGCTGAGATCCTATGATGTATTCATGAGCAAACCAATGCCGAACTGGGGTGGTGATTTGTCGAAAATTGATTTTCAAAATATCTATTATTACGCAAAGGCTTCTGAAAAGCAAGGCAAAAGCTGGGATGACGTCCCGGAATCTGTCAGAAATACCTTTGAGAAGCTTGGTATTCCAGAAGCAGAAAGAAAGTTCCTTGCTGGAGTGGGTGCGCAGTACGAGTCCGAGACAGTATATCATAATTTGAGAGAAGATCTTCAAAAACAAGGTGTAATATTTATTGATACGGACACGGCACTCAAAGAACAACCAGAACTTATGAAAAAGCATTTTGGAAAAGTCATTCCACCCGAAGATAATAAATTTGCGGCATTAAATAGTGCTGTTTGGTCAGGTGGGTCGTTTATTTATGTTCCTCCGCACATCAAGATTGACCTTCCACTTCAAGCATACTTTAGAATCAACGCTGAAAATATTGGTCAATTTGAAAGGACTTTGATAATTGCTGACGAAGGTGCTGAGGTTCATTATATCGAAGGCTGTACTGCTCCAGTTTACACTACAGAATCGCTGCATTCTGCAGTTGTAGAGTTAATTGCAAAGAAAGGAGCCAAGATAAGATACACAACGATCCAAAACTGGAGTAAAGATGTTTACAACTTGGTAACAAAGAGAGCCTATGCGTATGAGAATGCCACCGTTGAATGGATTGATGGAAACCTCGGTAGCAGATTAACCATGAAATACCCTGGTGTGTATATGCTTGGGAAGAATGCTCACGCAGAAGTCGTATCAGTGGCTTTCGCTGGTTCTGGTCAACATCAAGATGCTGGTGCAAAAGCCGTACACTTGGCTCCAAACACAACTTCCAGAATTACAAGCAAGTCAGTTAGCAAGGATTCTGGTAGAACAACCTACAGAGGCCTGCTTCATGTAGCAAAGGGTGCTACAGGAGTAAAGTCAAATGTCAGATGCGATGCATTATTGTTAGACGAGAACTCGAGGACTGATACATATCCATATGTCGAAGTAAATGAAGACGATGCCACAATCTCTCATGAAGCAACTGTAGGAAAGATCGGAGAGGATCAAATCTTTTATTTAATGAGCAGAGGATTTTCAGAATCTGATGCCCTTTCTCTGATCGTTGGTGGCTTTATGGAACCGTTCACTAAAGAATTGCCAATGGAATATGCAGTTGAGCTAAATAAACTTGTAAAGGTTGAAATGGAAGGCTCCGTCGGTTAGAGAGAACTACTTCGCTTCTTTTTTTCTCAAAGGCGCTGAATGAACCGGTGATTTTATCTTCTATTAATATTGATTATATCAATACTATAACAGAGGAAAATAGAGAGCCCACCTGGCTAAGCGAAATAAGAAGAGAGGCGTTTTCGAAGTACACCGCTCTCCCAGCTGAGGTCTCTCCGCTTTATTCAAAATATTCTGATGTAAAACGTCTTAGAGCAGAAAGTGTCAGGCTATCTGACCAAACGACTAGTTATCAACCGTACGAAGAGCTACGTGAAAGGTTGAAGGAATCAGAGCAAGGTGCTAGTGTTTTACGAATAGGATCTTCGATAAATAATATGGTGATCCCAGAAAAAATTTCTCAAATGGGAGTTATTATTTTGGACTTAAAAGAAGCAGTGATAAAACACGAGGATCTTATCAGAAGTCAGCTAACCTCCAATCACCTCGATTATAGTGAAGACAAGTTCCTCGCATTAGAAGTGTCAGCTTTCAATTCGGGTCTGTTTATCTATATTCCCAAAAATGTCGTACTTGAGGATCCAATTAGAATTATTAACTCTTTGGCAGATGATGGATCTTCTTCGATAGCGCGGGCAATTATTATTGCGGATGTTGGCTCTAAGGCGACTGTTGTCGAGGAGATATATGCTCCGCAGATGGAACGGGATGAGACAGTTCAACAGGCATATTTTGAGTTGATCGAATCTCATGTCGGCCCCAACGCCCATCTAGAAATGGTGACCTTACAAGCTATGAGCAGAAACACTATTAATTTCTCCAATAGGAAAGCCTTCATTGAGAGAGATGGCAAAATGTCATGGTATCTTGGAATGTTTGGTGCGGAGATGTCAAGATACAAGGTTGACAGCATAATGAAAGGTGTCGGAGCCTCTGCAGAGGATGTTGAAATTATATTTGGAATCGGGAATCAGTCATTCGACGTGACGTCGAATCTGATTCATTATGGAAAAAATTCAAGGGGTAGAGTACTCGTCAAATCCGTTATGAAAGATACTTCAAAGTCCTTGTTTAAAGGCATGATAAAAATAGGCAAGGATGCGAAGGCTTCCGAGTCATATCTAGCGGGGCACGCAATCCTACTCGATAAGGGTGCAAAATCAGACGCGATTCCAGGCCTTGAGATTGAAACAAATGAGGTAAAAGCTACACATTCTGCATCAGTAGCACAGATGGACGAAAACCAAATTTTCTATCTAATGTCCAGAGGACTAAATAGAGAAGGTGCAAAGCGCGAAATTGTTAGTGGCTTTCTTGAACCATTATCAAGGAAAATGGGCCCTGCTATTAGAGCATGGATTAATTACTTGATTGAAAACAAATGGGCTGGCAAATCCCTCATGCTTAAAACAGACGAAGCAATGGAACAGATTCTTGAAGTGGAAAAGTCTAGATACCGAGAGACACAGGATATTTTTGAGAAGCACTACAAGTACAGATAGGTCTTGATGATAGTGGCACCCGAATGGATAAAGGCCTGTGAAGTGAAAGAATTGAACAATTCCGAGCTCGTAGGTTTTGATTTTAATGAAAAAAAAATACTGATATCAAAGATACGCAATAAGGTTTATGCTACAGACAGAATCTGCACCCATGCGTATGCCGATTTGTCGACAGGGTTCATGAATGAGGACGAAGAAACTATTACTTGTCCTTTGCATATGTCTTCTTTTAAACTGGAAGATGGCACTCCACAAAATCTCCCCGCAGAAGTGCCTTTGAAAACTTACAAAACCAAAATACAGGATACATCGGTCTATATCTTAGTAGAATAAAGGGATTAAAAACAGCATTGACTTTGTTGAACGAATGAGTATCTTGAATATGTTAACAAGGCTTGTTACCTGGAACTTAGAAACTTGATCTTATGCTTCTCACAGCAAAAATGTTCGATCCTTGAAACACCTCTGTTAGAATCTCCTTCTATATAGGGCCATCCACCATTCGAAAACTCCTTTCCGCAATACGGACAACTTTTGACCTCAGAGGGTTCATTTGACATCCATTATTATTATTTGGAAAATTCTATTAAAACTTGCTAACATCGTAACTGGCCAACGTACTCGATTCGAGCACATGCATTCAATCAAGCATCTTTCAAGGCATTTTATAAAGAATAGTCTAAATACTCTTGCAAAAATCTATAAAATATGGTAGTCCTTCAGATGATATGTGATAAGTGTCAAAAGGTTATCTTGGAAAAAGAAGGAGAATCTTATCTTGACGACGGCCGGTTTCCCATTTCCGAGGACGAGGCTGCTATGCTGGATAAGGAACACAGAGGTCACGAATGTCATATTGAAGCTGTAAAAAAAGGAACGTAAATTTAACTTCCAAGCCCGATATTTTACAAATTATATGTAAATTCCTTATAGAAGATTAAACGTGTTCTATTTTCTGGATAGGAGGACGGAAACAAATAAATTTCATACCTAGCCTTTGGGGTCTAATGCATAAAAATACGTACGCAAATGTTCCGACACTGTCGGCAATTGCAATTTCAGCAATACTGCTTACATCCTTCACTATGGTAGGGATGCAGTTATCACAACATGCGTTGGCGCAGTCCAATAGCACAAGCGCAGCACCTTCGAGTAAT
>QHBN01000123.1:79034-94009 GCA_003176995.1 Candidatus Nitrosopolaris wilkensis | reverse complement strand
AGCTCAAGTTCAAGCGCAGCACCAAAGACCAATAATACAGCCTCACAAACACCTACTGTGGGTCAAAGCTTCGTGTGGCAAGGAACAGCCTCGTCCCAAGTAAGCCCATTACCAGGTCATGCGAAAGAATATGTCGCAGCGGTCCTCAAACCAAGAACTGACGGTGCAGTATACTCAGGTGTGCTCACCTATACCGCAAGCAAAGGTGTAAATGTTGAGATCTGGCACGCTTACAACCCTGGGAATACATCAACACTTGCATCAAAGACCTTTGGAGCTTTGAAGACTGCTTCGTACAATGGTATGGCTATTGCTGTGGTTGACCTGTCTCCATCTGGAGCTTCGGGCTCAATCCCATTCTCTGGTAATGCTGTTGTATTGCATGCAACTTCGCCATTTACTGTGACCTACACTGTGAACGCAGTTGCTCAACCGTCTAAAACGGTAAACAACGTGCAAAGCGCAATGGCTGCAGCTCCGCCTGCTGTTCCGAAAACACTTTCTGGTGGTACTGGTAGTTCTACCGGCAAAGCCACTTCTGGCAGTTCAAGCGGTTCTGGCAGTTCAAGCGGTTCTGGCAGTTCAAGCGGTTCTGGCAGTTCAAGCGGTTCTGGCAGCAAAAGCAGCAAAAGCAGCGCCACTCCACAACCCACCACGCTTTCCTAGTGCATAGCTAGCAAAAACTATCAAGACGTACGACCTCCCTAATTTTTTGTTGCAAATTCAATTAGTGTATTATCTTCAACTTAGTATAGGTCTCAAGGTTTCTCTTAGAATATAGCACATTTCCCTCTTTTGTGATCTTCATAATCCTATTTGACGGTATAAGCTCAAAATTTTCAGACACATTTACGAATTCTGAGAGTGAAACCTTGACCAATGAATTGTAATCTCGATAATAGACGGAATAGAGTTTTGGATCGTCGGCATAGAGTGCTTTGCTGAAAATCTCTTCTAGTCTACCCTTCTTCTTCGGCATTTCTGTAGTAGATCAAACCCCCTGCATCCACTATCTTCGCTACCAATTTCGGAAACGGCACCATCACATAAGATTCAACCCTTGTTAGATTCACGATTTTGTTTTGATTGAGATCGACTTCAAGTTCGTCCTTATCGAAAATTCTTCCCAAAGTTTGTTGTTCGATTTCTATGGGAAGCAAATAGCCTCCATCTATGGCATTTCTGTAAAATATTCTGGCAAATGATGGGGCTAAAATCGCTTTAATACCCAACTGAGAAAGAGCTATAGGAGCGTGCTCTCTGCTCGATCCGCACCCGAAGTTACTTCCGCATACCATAAAATCACCCTCGGAAACCTTCTGTGGAAATCCCGGATCTAAACCTTCCATTGCATGTTTTGCCAATTCTTTGGGGTCATGAATTTTTAGATAAGGCCCTGGAATGATAACATCAGTATCGATGTTTGACATGTCATATTTATGAACCCTCCCTTTTATTGAATTCAATCTACGATATGTCCCTCGGATCTGTTATCTTTCCTCTCACAGCAGAAGCTGCTGCGACCATGGGCGATGCTAGATACGTCTTTGACCTGACATGCCCCATTCTTCCTGGAAAGTTTCTATTTGTAGTACTAACGCATATCTCATCTTCGGCCAAGACTCCCATATGAGCACCACAGCAAGCGCCGCATGTCGGCGGTCCGATAACGACCCCGGCTTCGAGAAATACACTAGCTAACCCCTCTCTTACTGCCTTGATGTAGATAGACTGAGCGGCAGGTAACACTTCCGTTCGAACCTTTACCTTCCTGCCCTTGAGTATTCTAGCCACCGCTTGAAGGTCCTCAAATTTAGCGCCTGTGCACGAGCCAATGTACACTTTATCTATTTCAATTTCTTGTAATTCTCTAGCTGCGCTGATATTTCCAGGAGAGAACGGTTTGGCGACCGTGGGTTCTAATTTGTCTATCTCATAGGTTAAGACTTCAGAAAATTTAGCATCGCTGTCGCCCAAGATTGGCGAATATGAGGCTTTAGTTCTTTCCCGTAGGTACGACTCCGTCACACCATCCGGCTCAATTATTCCATTCTTTGCTCCGGCTTCAGTTGTCATATTGGTGAGGGTGAGACGCTCGTCCATACTCATTTCTTTAACTATGTTACCTGAAAATTGCATTGCCTTGTAGTTTGCTGCATCAGTTCCTATATCACCGATAATTCTCAAAATGATATCTTTTGCCATCAAGTAATCTGGCTTGGTCCCGGTAATCTCAAAGAGCATTGTCTCCGGTACTTTCAACCAAATTTTGCCGGTCATTAGGACATAAGCAATATCAGTATGACCCAGGCCTGCAGCAAATGCCCCTAAGGCCCCTGTAGTATTGGTATGCGAATCACCAGCGACATATACCTCGCCTGGCAACACCATTGCCTCTTCGTGAGACAACGTATGACAGATTCCATATTGGCCAAGACCATACTTAAAATGTTTTTTAATGCCATATTTCTTTGTCCATCTCGATAGAATCATTATATTCTCAGCTGACACTTTGTCCACCGCAGGGACAAAATGATCTTCCGCTATCCACACTCTGTCCGGATCCCAAATATGATCCAGTTTTTTACCCTTTTTTTCCCACTCACTTAACACCTTAATAACGCCTGGACCTGATACATCATGCATCATTACTTTATCTACACTTACAAACCCTACATCTCCGGCTTGTATTCTCGTTTTGCCGCTAGCGCGGGCAAGTATTTTTTCAGTAATTGTCATGGACATAGCGGTTCACCTTGCAGAATATCCGGCACGACTGACGGATTAAAACCTTCTGCAAAGAAAAAGAAAACAAAAAAAAGGGAAGAGACCGTAGCTTCTGGTTCACTTGGAAATATTACCAATCCTGGTGCCAGTAAAAACAGGCAAATTTGATCTGTATCATAGCTTCAGGGTGTCCGGTTTTGAATTCGAAGAAAATGATATTCTCGTAGTTTCCAGCAAATACATATCTATGAGTGAGGGTTCGGTAGTGAACCTCAATAAAGTAAAGTCCAGCAAAAAAGCTAAAATCGTTAGTGCTGCTTGCCACATAAACGAAAAAATCGTTGAGCTTACACTCAGAGAAGCCGATTATATATTCAAGGGAGTGCCCGGTTTTTTACTATCTGTTAAGGATGGCATATTGGCTCCTAATGCTGGCATTGACAAATCCAATGTACCGAATGGGTTCGTTGTCTTATATCCGCGTCTTCCCTTCAAAACCGCCGATAACTTGAGAAGGCGGTTCCTCATTGACATGAGTATTAATGTTATGATTGTGGTAGCAGACAGTCGATTGATGCCTGGACGAATTGGGACTATCGGTGTGGCAATTGCCAATGCAGGATTCGAGCCTACTGAAGATCAAAGGGGAAATAAGGACCTATTCGGACGAGTGCTTAGAGTTAGCTTTAAGGCCGTCTCCGATAGTCTAGCCACAATGGCGGTCGCAGTTATGGGTGAAGGTAATGAATCGATACCTGCAGCTATTATTCGAGGAATAGAAGTAACTTCTACAGACAGGAAACTCTCATGGCTTGATACGACGGTTTGGGCAGATCAAGATCTCTACCTAAGGGGATTACGAAGTTGACCGATTTTTCTTACATGATCAATTTATATGATCTCGTAGCATTTTAATTGTCTTGGATATTGAACATGTGGGATTGCTAATTCATGTCTGAATTCCGGACTAGATATCCTAGGCGGATAAGCGTAGTAAAAGGACTGCATGATTTCATACGTCACGAGGAAATTCAGTTCGATCACCTTAGCTTAATGGTAAGGATAAAGAAAGACGAAATAATAAAGACTCTAATTTCTGAGGGTTTCAGGCGCGTTAAACTTGAGAATAAAAAGCCCTCTCAGATTGGCAATGGATTCGCCAAGAAATTAAGCAAACCGTGGGAAATGCATGTTAGGCTTTTGGAAGTACATCAGCAAGGATTAATTGCGATTCAGGCTGAAGTAGAAATCTCTAGAAGATATATACAGCATATCCGTTCAGTCAGGGCGCCGGTTATCTATGAAATCGAGTCTATTCTTCGGAAGCATAGTATAGAATATCGAATTTGGAACGCCAAGGTCAGAGATTACATTGCTAGTATTATCGATAATCATCAGATAAAGCTCTCTGCACCAAAATTGCCCGCTATGCCATGGATACCAATGCTATGCTTTGCTATAACGATAGCGCTCTTAGACGCATTGAAATTCTCCGGAGTTTTGCGGTAGCATATATTCCGCAAATGTTCGCCTGATTTTAATTCTACGACTTCGAACCAGCAATATCGTCCGACGAGAGTAAAGTGTTCAAGATAACTAGCTAAATAGCTGATTCACCACGAGTCTTCGATCCAATGTCTACTGCATCGTCTACGTCCGATACGAAGATTTTTCCCTCGCCTGCCAGGCCGGTACTCGTTACCTCAAGAATTTTATTCACAACTCTGTCAACAAAAGAGTCTTTTACCACAACGACCATAGTCGAGTTTGCATTAAATTCTGGGGTAAAAGTTGAAGTTCCTCTCGCAGATGCAAGCTGAGGTCTAGGGAGCTGTCCCCTGCCTTTTGATTCGAAGTAAGTTAAACCCCCAATCTCTTCCTTCTCCAGAGCCGCGAACGCTTTGTCAAGTCTCCCGGATGGGAAGACCGCTTCGATCTTCTTCATAATCTAATACCTAAAGTCGAATGAACAACAGTTTTATTAAAATATTGTGAATAGCAATCTTATGTGCGTTACCAAAAGTCTCTCCGATAATGACTGCAAACTTACAGGTAACGTAGGCAAGAGAGGGAGAGAAACCGATCAGATATCTCGGGCTAATTTTTGTTAAGTAGGTTTTTAGTATCGAAAATAACAATATCTCTACCAGGTAAACAAATTTGCATCTGTTTAGGAAGAAAGAGATCCTCCGGTGCAGTAATTGTGATAAAATGTTAAGTCATAGATACAAGCCTCGACCCGAATGGAAGGTCCAAGGGTTCTTTTGTAGTGGATGTCATATGGAAAAGACTAAGGAATTTATTCTAAGACAACAAGAAGAGAAAACAAAGTTTGAACAGGCCCCTGACATTTGCAATCTCTGTAAAAAAGAGCTCTTGCTTGAAACGGATCAGTATAAACCAAGCTGGCAATGGAATATGGAGCGCGAGAGTATACTGTGCAAATGTTGTTATGAAAAGCAAGCCCTAGACTACGAGAAAAAGATGAACTATTGTACAACATGTAGTAATAGATTGGCGTTTATCCGTTACAATCCAAAACCACGATGGAATATTGAAGGCCAGTTATGTAGAAAATGTTGGGACAAGCAGAATCAGGTGAGGCCCTAAACAATGATGGACATCTTCAAAAAGCACACCTGTGATAGATGTGGTACGAAATTTCGGAGAGTCGAGGTGCTGATGCAACACCTTCAAGTAATACATGGGAAAGGGTTATTTTATGAGTGCAAACCCTGCAACGCGAAATTCGATGGTATGGAACAAATGCGTGACCATCTAAAAAAATTTCACTCATATAACAAACGAGGGATAAGTGAAAAAAAGAGAACATAAAAGTGACATAAAGAATAAAATAACCTGGTGAAGGCATGTTCTTCACATGGTAAAGGTGTGTCTCAAATGCAGTAAAGAGTTTGATGAAAAACTGATTGATGACCCAGGCTCTGAAGCATATCCTTCTTGTCCTGACTGTTGGAAGGAATGGACTAACTATGCTGTTATGGTAATGAATGAAATGAGATTGGATATGTCTCTACCTGAGCATAGGAAAGCACTGCGAAAATACGAAAAAACGTTCTTTGGGTTAGAAAAATCAGAAGGCGAACTTCAAAAAAATCCTGATAAACGTCCCCAGCAATAAGACGGGAACTATTTCATTTCCAAAATCCCTAATGCGGCAGCGGGCATCATCTCTTTGATTTTATGCCTATTTGGTACAGACAACATAGCCTCCTTTAGGCAATCAATGAATTTTTGTTTTTTGACTTCATCTAAAGTCATAAATGCTTGAATCAAACAGTCAATATTTAGCTTCTCTATTACAGAGTGGTCGTTTAGAATTCCTTCACAGTAGAGTCTTAACATGAGAACTATTCTGCTAGTGTCAAATTCGGATAGAACTTCCATCCAAGTCTTTGCTAACATAGCGAGCTTCTCAGTCTGGATCGAAGAAGCGGCATTCAGTGCCATCGCTATCGTTTCGCGCTTATCGGATTCGTCAAATATATAAAATTCCTTCAGTTTCTTGCGAAGAATTGGTTCTCGCAGAAAATCTGGCAGATTAGCCAGAATTTGTATGATATTCACAGCTGCTTTAGAACCGGATGTCACCGACAGTTTAAGACTAGTATTGATGCAGTATTTAATTCTATGAAATAGTACCAGACCGCGTCATGTTTTGGTTGGTACCGTTAATTATTCATTCGCACCTAAACTAGGCTTAAATATTCACGGATCTCAAGAGTCCCCATATGCCATGTCTTGTAATCGTGGGAGGGTTCTTCGGAGACGAGGGCAAAGGCAAAATTATCGCCTACCTTGCTAACAAAGAAAACCCTGTCATTGCCGTAAGAGGTGGAGTAGGTCCCAATGCAGGGCATACCTTCTGCCATGAAGGCAAGACCTATAAAGTTAGGATGCTGCCAAGTGCCGCCTTGAATTCTACGACACAATTATTAATAGGAGCTGGTGTTTTAGTTGATCCAAATATATTATTAGATGAAATCAAGACCTTCGGTGTGTCCAATAGAACTTTGATTGATTCGCAGTCGGGCATAATAGAGAAAGTGCATATTGAAAGGGACATTGGTGGCATTCATCTGAAAAATAAGATAGGTACAACTGGAACAGGCACTGGTCCTGCGAACGCAGACAGGGCAATTCGGGTTCTCAAACTTGCTAAAGAGATTCCCGAATTAACGCGCTATATTGGAGACGTTAGTGGTACTGTCAATGATGCCTTGGATAGGAACGAAAGCGTTCTGGTTGAGGGAACCCAGGGGACATTTCTGTCGCTATACCATGGAGGTTACCCTTATGTAACCTCCAAGGACGTCACAGCTTCTGCGATTTGTTCTGATGTCGGAATTGGGCCAAAAAAAGTGGATGATGTCCTTATCGTTTTCAAAGCCTATATTACGCGAGTAGGAGAGGGTCCATTGAAAGATGAGATTACCAGTGAAGACTCTAAAGTGAGGGGATGGTTAGAGTACGGGAGTGTGACCGGTAGGCAAAGGAGAGCAGCGCCGTTCGACCCAGTTATCGCCAAAAAGGCAATAAGGTTAAATGGCGCTACGCAAATTGCGATCACTAAATTGGACATCGTATTTCCAGGTTCCGCTGGTGTGAGGGAATTCTCGAAACTACCGAGGGAAGCGCAAACCTTTGTCGAAAATGTAGAAGCAGAAACTGGACTAAGAGTTACGCTTATAGGAACGGGGGCAGAACTTACTCAACTTATTGACCGAAGAGAGACCAGCCAGATTGCATTATGATAGCTTAGCAATGGAGCTTTTCTCAAGGGAGGGTCTAGTGGCGACTCATCTATCAAAGGAATTTCCACTCTATAATTCGCGTCTGTCAATTCTGCGAAAGATTGTTAGCGTTTTCTCAAGAATATCATCATCTCCTTGACTAACGTGATAAGTAGCCCACGCTAAGATTTTACCCGCAGTTTGTTGGGAACAATATTTCTTTAGGGATATGCTGAATTCTTCAGTTGTAGATTTTCTTTGTCCGAACTAATGAAAAGGATCACGGGAGGGGCGGTTATTATCAGCTGCCCTAGGTGTTAGTCGAGAATGCAGATTAGGGTCATCATATGATTTTTCACATGTATTATTGCCACGATAGGTACTATAATAGATACTATACCTCGATGGTTGCGATGTGTTACTGTCATAACTTATTATATCACTCGTTCTGTCTGTGATCACCTTAAACCAGGACTTATCATTATTAGAATTGGAGCCAGATAGATTGATTTTTCTCATTCTCCCTTCTGGTCGTTTGATAGGAATTGGCCACTCAACCTTCCCACGATATAATCGTGGATACGAACGATAATGCCTTTTCCATCATGTAAATTCCTGTTGTGCCTATTTTCGGTATATCTGCTAGTAAAGTGCTGCGCACATACCCAAAAATGTCTTGCCTTTTTTGTTTTCTACCTATTTTAAATTGTGATTTCTGTTAAAAGAAAATAATAAAACGAGCAAGAGCGTTGCACTGTGCCGCACTCTTCCTTCAACGAAGGCAAAGTAAAAGCATTTGCTAGAGAAATAAAGCTCATCAAAAAGAAAGAACATGAATAAGTATCTATGTAATAGATCATTATACTGCTCGAAGTTCTAAGTACAAATGTACAAGACTACTCGTTTTCATTCTTAATGTGGTGCGAGCCTATATCCTTGCTTCACATTTGGTTGTAGATAATACGCGTTAACCTAGCAGGTCCAACCTATACAGGTACACTATCTTGGTTTCGAATGACTTTTAATAGCATGTACAGTATGAATAGTAAAATTGCAACTTAAGTCTCCGTGGTATATAGAGCTGTTGAATCTGAATAATTTTGGCAGATTGGTCTGCGCATTAGAGCGCACCCCGATGCCTGCATTCTCGTTGGTTTTAGACCAACAATTTGTCTTCGCGGTTCAAACGGATTTTATAGAGGGGAGACCGGTAATTTATTTTGTAAAGAGCGAAGAAACGAAATACGGTCAGTATATGGCATATAGGATCACAGGGGTGACAGAAGAAGTTGCTGTGGTCGATTCAGTCGTGAATCCGAGCTTCATTTACACACCGATAATCAATGTTGATAAATTCCCCGCAACTCTAACAAGAAAAGCGCGGATAAGTAAAAAATCAGGTTATATCACGATAAGACTCCGAGACCTCTCGAGTCTTGCAAAAGTTGCAGCCTACAAGACAATATACGACGAACCTCCGTTAGCGCTATTGATGTTTAAAGAGAATAACAAGTTTGTGATTGGGTCCGCAATCAGCTTAATCGAATCTGATGCGATATCTTATTTCTATTACCTCGTTCTTGATGAAGAACCAACCGATCCTTTTTTGCGATATTCCAGTCAAAAGGTAGAACAACCATCCTTTTCTAATAAGATAGGTGAGCATGGCTACATTTATCTCAAGTTAATCAAACTTGCATCGAGCCATCCTTTGGTGAAAATTTATGGTTGACTCAGCATCGTTTAGTCACAGGATCACTGAAGCATCCATAATCAAAAGAAGCAGGATAATTCTGGCACTTGACATAACAGATAGGTCTGATTTGAACGAGTTCGCTTTAAGGACGATATCTCAGCTGGAAAGCTACATTTGTGCAATTAAACTGAATTTTCATCTGATATTGCCACTATCAAGCTCTGAGCTATCCGAAGTAAATCGACTTGTGCATTCTTATGACCTACAATCTATTGCAGACATTAAATTAAATGACATCCCAAGTACTAATAAAATCGCGATATCTCATCTTTCGAGTATGGGATTTGATGCAATAACTGTCAATCCCTTTATTGGCACCACAGGACTAAGAGCTGTAGTAGTGCAGGCACATGAATTGAAAAGTGGAATACTTGCTTTGGTTTATATGAGTCATATCGGAGCACAGGGAGGATTCGGTATCAATTACTTGGGTAGTAATAATCAGGTTACATCGTTATATCAAAAGTTCTTTCAAGATGCGATTGCCAGTCGCGTGGATGGAGTTATTGTAGGTGCAAATCGACTTGAAATTCTAAAAGAAATCTCTTGCAAAAGGGATCACATTCCTATCTATTCACCAGGAGTAGGAGTACAGGGCGGTAACATAAAGCAGGCGGCTAACAGCGGTACTGATTATTTTATCATTGGGCGCTCAATTATCGGATCGAAAGATCCGTTGAAGACTGCGAAAACTTTACAACACCAATTAGTTCGTGTTAATATTACAGATTAATAGTGCATGTTATAGTTGACTGTCAGCCTCATCAAGGCGCGGAGGGAGACCTTTTTAGGTTCCAAAAATAATAATAACAATAATAGAACGGATCGATCAAAGATATCTCCTGTCAAAACATTGAACCAGGCCCGTATAACACGACAATCAACGAATCTGGGTGATTAAATTAATTAACAAGGAGAGTCATTGGGAGGTTATATAGTACTAAAGGGTGTTCAGAATGCCTAGTGTTGATAACTACGCGAAGAAAAATGGAGCAGGATTATCTAGGGTAGCAGTAACAGCTGCATCAACACATAACAGAATTCTCGTTTTATGTGTAGATCGAGACGATGATATCGGCTCTAAAGGCGGTATGGAAACACCTGTTGTGGGAAGAGACCCATGTATTAATGCTGGGGTAAGACTTGCGATAGAAGATCCAGAAGATCCGGACGCTAATGCCATCTTTGCAGCAATCAAAACATACGAGGAACTCATTGCTAAAGGATACAGCTCACAGGTTGCCCTTGTAGCAGGTAAGTTTAATCGCGGGATAGAAGCAGACGAGAAAATAGGTCTGGAGATCCAGAATGTCCTTGGCGAGTATCAGGCAGACGCCGCTGTAATCGTCTCCGATGGCGAAGATGATGAGACTGTTGTGCCTGTGATTCAAACCATGGTTCCCGTCATTTCTATTCAGCGGATAATAATCAAACATAGCAGAAGCGTCGAATATTCATACGCTGTTTTAGGAAGGTATGTAAAAATGCTTGCTTATGACCCTCGTTATTCGAAATTCTTTTTGGGAGTTCCAGGCGCACTCCTAGTTGCCACAAGTCTTGCGAGCTTTTTTGGGTTAACGAAAGAGGCTCTAGCCTTAGTGTTCATTATTTTAGGAGTAGCTTTCATCATTAGAGCGTTTGATATAGATAAAGCGCTAAGTTCTCTTGGCAGACCCACACCAACTGGTTTTATTCGAATTTTCTCTGCTTTTGCAGGAATATTGATCATTGTGGTTTCCATAGTAAATGGCCTTTCGAGCATTCCTAATGAAGCAATTGTGCCGAATATGGGCGCTCTGCATGTTATAAGTAACAGAATCATAGTTGGAAGTTTTGTTCATGGTACTATCACTCTGCTTTGGATCGGTATAGCGACTATACTAGCAGGATCGCTTTTGAGTAACTGGTTCAAAGGCAGTATCCTGACAATGTCCGATATTTTACGACTTGTAGTGCTGGCGCTATTGTATATTCCTATCCTGCAGTTTACATCTGTTCTGACCGAACGAACTAATCCGTTTAGCTTAATTTCCTCGTTGTTAATAGGATTGGCTATAACATTGGTCGCGGCTACGTTCTTGTTCCAATTTTTCAGGAACAGGAAGGGCGGAGAAGATCTCAAACATTAATTCTCGAAATATAATAACTAATTGTTTCAAAACAGTAAAATCATTGTCGAACACTTTGTGTATTGATCGTGATTCAAGATATTGGCAGTAGGGCTATTGCGGACACTTTCTTTAAGCGCAGCGGACTCTACAATCTTTATGAGCGACGATTAGAGTCTCAAATTCTAAATAACTCGCTTCCCAATCATATTGCGATTATACTAGACGGAAACAGGCGATGGGCAAAATACAACTTCATGCGAGCAGGAAGCGGTCATTTTATGGGCGCAGATAAAGCTGAGGAACTATTGAATTGGATTCATGAATTAGGTATTAAAATTACTACTTTGTACGTGTTATCCACAGAGAATCTGGATAGAAAAGATGAAGTAGATAATATTTATCGACTATTACAGTTAAAACTAGAAAAGCTTTACAAAGACTCGAGAATACACCGGCGTCGCATGAAAATCAAGGCAATAGGAAATGTTAAACTGCTTCCCACGCAACTTCAGGAAATATTGAATAAGCTGGAGGAAGACACGGCAAAGTATAACTCAATGTTTCTAAACATAGCTGTTGCCTACGGTGGACAGGAAGAGCTCGTGGATGCTGTAAAGAAAATTGCAGTAATGACTAAAACCGGGGAACTCTCTGTGGAAGATATCGACGAAAAGGTGATCGAATCCTGTCTCTACACATCTCATTTGCCACAGCCAGAACCCGATTTGATATTGAGAACCTCTGGAGAAAAACGACTAAGCGGGTTTCTAATATGGCAAAGTGCGTATAGCGAACTAGTGTTCATGGATGTCTTCTGGCCGGAATTCCGCAAAATAGACCTGATGCGGGCAATCAGAACATACCAACGAAGGATACGAAGATATGGCAAGTAGCATCGTGATAAGAATAAGTATGAGTCGATCTGATCGTGATAAATATCTAGAAATGCCTGAGCATGGAGATTATCACGCTGGATCACGCAGATGGTATTGTAACTATTGGCAATCTTCGAAGGAATGGGAAGACATTCATGATTATGCTCCACCTGATCCATCAACAGAAACCACGGATGATCCTTTCGTAGTCATACAGCGGAAACGCTTGAAAAATGAGCAAATGGGCTTAGGGCAAAAAAGTCAGTGAAATCCTGTGGGTGGTATGCGGTATGTTTGATGAAAACTCTGCTGGTGCTATATTATATTCACTCGATGAGGATTTGCTGAGAATAGAATACTTGTTACTGCATCATACTTCAGGTCATTGGGACTTTCCTAAGGGAAACATCGAATTAGGTGAAGACGGATTCCAGACTGCACGTCGAGAAATATATGAAGAAACCGGAATCAATGACATTGAATTTGTTAAAGGCTTTATATCGACCACAGAGTACTATTATAGACGAATAGATAAACTAGTTCATAAACGGGTTATTTACTACATTGCTAAAACCAATACTCGCGAAGTTATGCTTTCATCCGAACACGATGGATACGCTTGGGCGGAATACGACACAGCAATCAATCAATTGACGTACAAAAATGCAAAACAATTATTAAAAAAATCCAAATCGTTTGTGGCTCCAAGATGCTGAGTCAGACGGGGTAACCATGGGAGGAAGTAATTTACGGTATAATATATACAAGGAAACTGGCCAAGATAATGCCTCCGACAATCGCGGCTGTCAAGAAGATCCCTTTTTTACTAACTCTTCTCTGTTTGCCGCTATTACCAGTATCACCGTCATTAAGATCGTGTGCCAATCACCTAAGTAATACTGTCCATTTTATATAAATGGTAGCACATCTTCAAAAAGTAATCCGTTTTCGAAGTTGTAGTTATCCTGCTATGGCCTTTGTCAAATCAAGAGTGACTTTATTTTTTCCGCCCTGTTTCATATTTTGAACATCTGTACAAATCTGAGCGACAGGCGGTGTCACCGCGGTTGCACATATCCGTATAGTGCCATTTATGAGCTTGTCTGGAACTGTGATAGGTATGACCAAACTATTTTTTTTAGTTACATCGATATTCGACGCCACGACGGTATCGTTAATGGATATGTTTACCGGTCCATTTTGTGTATTACTACGAACCAGAACAACGCTAAACTGTGTCCCGTTGCTATGAGACGTAGATGCTGCTGCAAGTTTCATAGAAAGAGCAGCAGAGCTGTACGTGATTACTAACATTATTAATATTGACAAAATTAAAACTTCTTGTCCAACTACCTTCATATTACGAAATGGTTATTATTCTACATTTAAGAGCATTGAACTAATTTATTAGACGTCGCAAGAAGGTTTATTTCACAGGCTACGTTACGCGGCCAGCCAGCCTGATTGCGCGGCTTAGTGTACAGTTAATAAATGCTAAGCTGTTTGTCACCAAGATTGTTACTAGCCCGGTTAAGAATTAACATCTTGGTGCAGTATACAGTAAACACCCAACAGATTAATAATGAGCAGGAAAAAAATAAAGATTCACCTTGAGGATGCGGATGGAGGAAAATATGATCTAGCATTAGAAGGCAATATCTCAAAGACCAAGATTATCAAATTCATTGAAGTTCTAGATCTCCTAGAAGCGAAGGGCAAAGACAATTTTGAGGATAATGCAAAACTCAGAGAGAAAGATAACTTGACGTCTGTAGGTTCCAAGATATGGAATCTTGTAGAACGAAAATTCCCTCATAGCACTTTTACTTCATCAGATATCCTAGAAATCTACGAGGATGAGTATCAAGAGCCCATTCAGCTTAGCGTGGTTGCAACATATCTATCTAGGTATTCTGAAAGGAGCAAGCTGTCCAGAAATAAGAGAGGGAAGGAATGGTTGTACAAAGTACTTAGAAAACATCCAGTGCTCGAGCAAAGGGAACCAACATACGAACACCCTCACAGTCTATCTCATGAATTCCATCCAACTGATGTAAATTAAAATCCTGATCGTGACTGAATAAGGTAGAGCCAAAAGGAGAGTGAGAACTGTCTCAGTTTTTTCGTCTAATCCAAGTGCTTTTAATTATACGTTAGATTTTGTGTTCGTTTCGGCGATGTTGATCTAATTCCATTTGGCTCTTGTACTTCTTCCCACAGTTATCGCATTTGAATTTCTTGCCGAACAAATTGAATTGCATATTATTCAATAATAATGACGAGATCCTTACATATATCCATTATGTATGAAAGCGTTTGATATACGGAATCGTCTCTTGAGAAGATCCCCTTTCAATCGCCACCAATTCTGGTAGAATTCTCAGAAGCTCTTCTGCATTTTTGGTGAACCCTCATTATCCAGATAATCGCACAGAGATTTTATCATCGAGCCCATTTTATACATTGTAGGCATCACATCCACATGGACATCATTTTCTTCTAAGGCTTTCCGAGTAGAAGGCCCGATAGCGACTACGATTACACCTCTGTTTAGAGACGTTAGTAACGATTCGTTCAGACCGTGTTGGGACGCTATCTTGAAAAGTTCTCGAGCAGCTGGGGGGCTCGTAAATGTTACTGCACCTATACGAGCAATAGAAATATCTTCAATGAGCTTGAGCACTTTAGTCTCTTCAGGAGGGATATATTCATATCCCATCGTTTTGAGGATCTGCGCCCCATTTTCCTTTAG
>QHBN01000123.1:0-78962 GCA_003176995.1 Candidatus Nitrosopolaris wilkensis | reverse complement strand
TCGGTCTTTAATTCTGATGAATATGAACCATGCCAGAGGATAAAAACTCTTTTCCCAGCCATGCCAGGGCCTCTTAGCAGTTGAGCTATTCCTTTAGAAGTATTGTCCTTTGGTACGATATTAGTTTTTATCCCGTGCATGGCTAATGCGTGCTTAGGCTTCAAACTCCTGGCGACGACTGTAACTTGCTGCAATATTTGAATCAGCTCCTTTTCTATTCCCAGATTCCTTGCAGCAGACATTAGAGAGTAAACGCCAGGTCCAGTCATGAAGACTGCATAGTCCACTTTTTCTTTTAATATTCGATATGCAAAGGATCCAGCTTCCTCATTTACCCCTTGATTTACCTCTATCCCAATGGTGGGAGCAACATAGGGTATACCTCCAAAGGAGATTATGATACGAGCAAGCTCTGATGCTCGACGACTACCTGTTACGACGACCACTAAACCAGATAATGACATTTCCGGGCCCGAAGAATGATCCTGAAGCTGAAATTAAGGTTTTTTGTAGGACGCAAAGGAATCACTTGAGGAGGAATAAAATGTACGACCGGATTGGACATATGATTTCTAATCCCATAGAAAATTAATTCTGACTACCCAATTCCTCTCCATTACTTGATTTTCTTGACAATGAAATGGAATAAAGTTCCTTCTTTTCTTGTTTCCAATAGTGATTGCCCAGTTTGTTCAGACCAACGTACCATTTCCAAATCCGCAGTGGTATCATCGGACACTAGATGTACGACGTTACCAATTGCTATTTTTTCCAAAAGTTCGTCAAGTTCCGCGAGTGTGGCTGCACATTCGACCCCTATCTGAAACATTTCATAGTCTGGAAATGCACCAAAGCAAATAATATGGTGTTTTTGAATGAGAGTAGCCATCTTCTCGTAACAACTTTCTATAGTCTGCAAGTTTTTAATTTCCTCCTCAATGTTTGAAATTTCCATTTTCGCAAACCATCCTTCAGCATAGGGTGAATCGTTTGCTAACTCTGGTTGATCAATTATCGCCTGATTAACTTCGATAATCCTACCACTTATCGGAGCTCTTACTACACCGAAATATCTAGGGCTTTCAAGCGTGCCAAAGCTTTTCCCTCTTTCTATATATGAACCGACCTGTCTTAACTTGATAACGGAGAGTTTGCCACTGATATATCCTAGGATGCTTGTAATCCCAATGTTTGCTTTTCGTTTGTCACGTCGAATGTCAGCCCAAACAAAATTCTCAGTGTCATACAAAATATCTCCAGGGAAGGTACAATGGTTTATTTTCATCATAGTCGTAGATATTGGGCACCAACTTTATTCTTTTATATTGAATTTACGAGTTTAGTCTCGATCTAGTAGTTTCATTTACGAGGATCGCTCAATTTAAATTGGTTCAAAAAGTACTGATAAAGTATCCTCTTCAAAGACCTGTCTTTTAGCTTGATGCTTTTGACCTGACACATTCTAGGGATTTTAGTTGCTCACAGTAATGAGAATCTAACGATGCAATTTTCAACTACTATGAGAAGCAATCTAATCTAATAGTACAAAGGCAGGTGGCTTTTGAAAACACCAGACAACAACAGGAAGCGCTAACTTTGAGCGATATCTCACCTAAATGGGCCAAACGACTAGTAGAACGTCAAGAACTACCTGTTCCTATGTCAATTACATGGCTACGGTGGTATTTTGAACTTAAGCGAGCGTCAAGGTGTGTAGTAGGAGAAGCTCTTAGATATTCAGCATCTTACATGTATGAATGTGACGAAATAGGCTGGGGATTTATACTTTGTTTTACCGTGCATTAATGTTCTAAACTAGAAGGGAACAAGGAGAGGTTTGTCAAGCATTGGAACAGAAAGCACGCTCATTCGGACTAGGGGGTCAAGATTGTCTATGGTAGTAGTGGTCGTATAGGTTATGACCACTTATGTTTACAGTAGTAAATGAGAATAAGATTATTCAGATGATATCCTCAGAATGGAAATAGAGTCGGTGGCGGTTGTAATCATTAGTTTGTGAAGATTTTTGGTGCACGTTGTTGAAACAGATTGCTATTTCTCTAACCCGGTATGGACAGCTTTTACTGGCCATATGATCAAAATAAAGCGATTTGGTTGGTATCTACTATAGTTTTTCGGACTGTCTGTTAACGCAGTATTCAAAGGAGTGATACGCCAATAGATCCCATCTCTAATATAGAATTCTTTACCGATTACTCATATGCTGTCACCAGCCATGCGTTTAGACGGGGCTGGTTTAACTACAATTAACTGAAGGTAAATATGGCACGCAAAGTTAGACCTCGTTTAGGCACATCAATCCAAAAAAAAGGCACGTCCCTTGACATCCTCTATTATAGCAAAGAAAATTGCTAAGCATTAAAACGTCATGCTACCATAGTCCGTACCGTGCCATCTGTTTAGATTAATGACACTCAACTTGTTGAAGGATTTCTGGAGAGTTTTGGAATGTCATCATGGGTTCTGGCTATGCAATCCCTCCTGTAATCAAAATGTCTGACCACCGATACGTGTTCTTCAGCTGGAGTCGAGTCGAAAGCGTATGTGACAAATCCCGCGCTTATGCGCTTGATACTTGTTATCGCATCATGTTTTTATATTTCACAATGGAATGGATTGTTATGCCAAAGGCGTTTGTATTAATGAATGCTGAACTAGGAAGTGAAGATTCCATCGTGAACGAGCTAAAAAAACTTGAAGGAGTTAAGGAAGTTTACCAAGTTTATGGTGTGTATGATATAGTAGCCCAAGTTGAAGCAAACACAATGGAAAGAGTCAAGGAAACAATAACCTGGAAACTCCGTAAACTTAATGGCGTCAAATCGACCCTGACGATGATTGTGATGGACTAAATTGCATAAGGTTAAACGATTTTTGGTTCAGCACAACTTTGCACCAGATTTTGAATTCTAAATAACGTAACGTTAATTTAGAATGTATTGGCATGACATGACAGTTAAATAATGTTTAAGATCGACTTATTCAGAAGAAAAGAAGGAACGAACGTCTTTAGGTGCAAGTACTGTAATTTGCAATTCGAGGATAAAGAAAGGTTGAGTAGACATTCAAGAAAAGCTCACAGCGAGAAGGGTGGTGATATCCCAAATAGGAATCCATTTGGGTTTTAGAATATTATAAGACTTCCGCTTAAAGACTCGTCTGCCCTAAAAACAACAATATGTTCCCTATTCATGATGATGCTGAGCGTATTCACGGTAGACCCTATGTAAACTATAGTCTCATCGCGATTAACGTGGCTGTATTTACGTGGGAGGTTTTAGTAACCGGTTTTTTCTCAAATGGACGGACGACCTCCGAGATTTTCCTTGAGTATGGCGCGATCCCAAAACTCGTCCTTGTAGGAGACATCCCAATAGTGCTGACATCAATGTTCATCCACGGGGGAATAATTCACATCGCTGGAAACATGGTTTTTTTGTATGTATTTGGAGACAACGTCGAAGATAGATTTGGCCATATCAAATATCTTGCAATCTATATATTATGGGGGTTATTTGCAGCTCTGGTTCACAGCATTTACGCGGTTGCCGTAGGAGGAGGAGAAGTCCCAGCGGTAGGCGCGTCTGGTGCAATTTCCGGAGTCTTGGGTGCATATTTGATAATATTTCCTAGAGCGAAAATATATACAATATTAATTGTGTTCTTCATTACAACTATCCGAATACCCGCGCTGGCTTTCATTCCTTTTTGGTTTATTTTACAAATACTATTTACGTTGTTTGGACAGTCAGGAGGAGGTGGAGTGGCGTATTTGGCACATATTGGTGGATTCATAGCTGGAGTTGGAACAGGGAATTCATGGAAGTATTTGGCAGGGAAGAAGATGTCGTCATCTATTCCCTCCGTGGGCAAAACTCGAAAGATGAGACCAAAAATAGAAGACGTCTCTCCTTCACTCGAGCCTGAGGTCATTGAGGGTGCCGACTTCTTTGAAATCATAGCAGAAATCCATGGTATCTCTGCCGCTACCGATATCCATGCCGACTATGAGCCTGATTATAAACGGGTTCGCATAGTTGCCTCCGGATCAAGGAAATATGAATTGTTCGCTAAACTACCTGATTCCGTGAGTAATCCGACAGTTGAATACGTCCACTATCTCAATGGAATCGCGAGAATTCGTCTCACAAAATAATTTTGAATTTTGTTATTTGACATTGGCATACGTTCAATCAATAAGAATAGCGTTTATGGTTCGTTTCGACTCATAATACCCAGGAGAATGCCTATCAGAATCGAGATCCTATCGCATCTTGAAAGTATTCCTTCGATACATAGAGCTATGGATCAAACTCTCAAAGAGGCATCTAGATGTAAAAAACGTGTCTCTAGCTGAAGAATAGATTAGAAAACATTGAATGGACAATCGATGAAGACGAGACTGAGCATGGCTGGGATCAATTGAGAATTGGACGCAGAAAATACAGCCCCGGCATCGGCTCAGCCAAGGGAAATACCTCCCCCCTTATACTGTAATTCGCTCAAATCCGGGGAGTAAAATATTATAAGCATACTTTATTCTAATTACATTGTATTGGAGGATCCTCTGCGCTATAGAATTAATCAAATCACCGATAGTGGGATCAATGTATCTCTTACGCTTAGCGAAGATCTGGAGCTTGAAACGGTATCCCAACAGCAGTTGATGTTAGAGTCTATCGATAGAGTGATTACTGATAAAGAGGTGAAAGACCAGGTAAGACCGATCTTAGAAGCAATTTTAAGCTCCCAGCCACAGACTCTAGTGAAAACCTATGCAGAGACAATCGTACAAATCACAATGCCAAGGAGGCGATACGAGAAGATAGGAAGCCCGATGGTGGGTGAACAACTCTTAATAGACATAAGGAAGCCCTAGATTATTACTAGGTCTCTATCTCGCTCGGGTTTCTCTTTCATTAACCAAATTTGATTTGTTCCTGCAAGCCGCTCAGAGAATAGATAGGCACAGAACACGTAGAGTTTCTACATATAACAGCATAGTCAGTTTGGGTGGTTCTTGCTAAATTCGTTCCCCTAAAGAAAGGATATTCTTGTAGCTGACTTAATTGAGATTGATTTTCAATGATGACAGTTATCGCGTTTGGCATGAACTGTTTGCTTATCCAACTGGCCATCTTTTGCCCTTCACCAATATTGTCTGTTGTTCTTAAGGTTATTTCGATAGGCTTCTTTACATATAAATAGATAGCCATCAATAACTGACCAAATCCAAAGGGATTCTCTGCCGATGATGCCGCACCTGCCTTCATAATCTGCACTGCTTTTTCCAGGTAATCATTCTTTTGAGTCAGATGGTATAACCTCAGCAGGTCAGATGCGGCTACCGAATTACCGCTTGGAATGGCGAGATCATACAAGCTCTTAGTCCTGACAATTAGTTGCTCATGGTCATCCGAGGTAAAATAAAGACTAGAGTCGACAGGGTCCCAAAAGTGTTGAAGCATAGAGTCCATGTATTTTATTGCCTTTTCGAGATAAATGGGATTTGAGTCAAGTTCGAAAACATCTAGCAGTGCATTGATATAGAATGCATAATCATCAAGATATGCATTAAGTTTAGAAATTCCATCCTTAAACGTTCTATACAATCTGCCATTATCTCTAGTAACCCTAGATTCTATGAATTCAATCGTATTCTTGGCGATCTCAAGATAATGTTTGTTGTTAGTAACTCGGAATCCTTTTGCAAAACCAGATATCATCAATCCGTTCCAAGCGGTTATTATCTTGTCATCTCGACCAGGTTTTATCCTTTTCTCTCTTATTTCAAAAAGTCTAGACGAAGCATCGTTAATAATTCGTTTTAACATCTCAGGCGGACGACTATACCTTTGTGATAAGTCGGCAAACGACGATCTAATGTTGAGTATGTTCTTGCCTTCGAAATTTCCTGCCTGTCCAACCCCGTAATATTCGCAGAATATACTGGCTATTGTCTCATCGCCGAGGGAGTTAAAAATTTCTTGTTTTGACCACACGTAAAATTTGCCTTCTTCGCCTTCTGAATCTGCATCCTGGGCGGAGTAAAAACCGTTCTCTGGAGACATCATTTCACGCCTTACATACTCCAGAGTTTTCTCCACTACATCCAAATACTTTTCTTCACCACTAATTTGATAGAGCTCTGCGTACACTTGTACAAGCAGTGCATTATCATAAAGCATCTTTTCAAAATGAGGCACAAGCCATTTCTGATCTGTCGAATACCGTGCGAACCCACCACCTATCTGATCATGAATTCCACCTGCCGCCATTTTATCCGCTGTAAACATGACGAAATCTTTGTACCGATTAAGGCCAGATATATCGTAGCACCTTAACAAGAACAAAAGATTGGATGGGTTCGGAAATTTTGGCGCTTGTCCGAAGCCACCATAAACTGGATCGCTCATATGTAGCAACCCAACGGCTGCCTCGTCCAGAATTGAACGATCAAGGATAACACCATGGGGTTGTTGAACATCTTTTGCAGAATGTTGCAGCGCTTGTAAAAACTCCAATGTGGCAGAATCAATCTCTTGCTTCTTGGTCTTGTAGGCTTCGGCAAGCTGACTTAAAATAGTGCCAAAACCGGGCATTCCATACCTGCCGTATTTGGGAAAATATGTGCCTACATAGAACGGTTTCTGATCAGGTGTCAGAAACACAGAAAGCGGCCAACCACCCGTCCCGATTGCAAGTTGGCTAACCCTTTGATATATGTCGTCTATATCGGGCCTTTCTTCTCTATCCACTTTTATATTAATAAAATTCTCATTCATTATCTTTGCAATTTCCTCGTCCTCGAAGGATTCATGAGCCATCACGTGGCACCAATGGCACGCACTATATCCAACGCTAAGGAAGATTGGCCTATTCTCACTTTTTGCTTTTTGAAGGGACTCTTCTCCCCATGGATACCACTCGACAGGATTATGTGCATGCTGAAGAAGATAAGGGCTGCTCTCACCAAATAACCTATTAGCCCTAGCTTTAGTTTCCCTGTCGTCGCCGTGTAACTGCATTACCATAACAGGTTAGTAATAATGGTATTTATTGCTATTATTGCTAGGTTTACTAATTTACATACAATCAGGTAATGACGAGCACGGGGTACCAAGTTAGTATAATTATTAATAATTACGAACCTGACGTAGGCCCTCCCCTTGAGCATTGTTATGAGTTGCCGCATGCTCGATAGCGTACTTGAGTAGCTTTGTTACCGCACAGCCCTGTAAGGCTGGATGGGCATTGGTCTAGTTTGCCCTCTTAATCCAGCCTATTAGCCGAAATTTATCCATAGGACAGGCTCTTACCGGGGAGCGCCGAGATGTATAAGGAACAACTCACTTGGAACCATCGAAATACTCACCCCAGCACCATAACGGGCACCTAAGACAACCGAATATAGATTAAGGATTATGTTGCACGGTTCTCAACGGAACCGTATTGAACCACCGGGTTTTATCTGCATCAAATGTCGCTAACGATACTTTCGTAAAATATGCCTGCCAATTGGTGATTCGTCTTATGAATTGTTGCTGTTAGGATTGATGTAAATCTGGGCCAGACTGACTGTTGAATTGCGTAGCCTTCCTTATCTTCGTCTGCAATGTTTGTGAATCGAAATTCCATACATACGATTTGCCATAAATGACTGGCCGATGCACATGTATATCGCTGTCCAACTTCGCTCAATAACCTCCCGATATTCAATTGAGACCGCCATCGCTTTTATTCAAATATGAGATTATACGATACATCTGGGCATATGACAACTCTAGACTTTGTTGTTCTTGATAAAAAGATCTTAATTTTTCGAGCGTTGATTTCATCTTAAATTGATTATGCCCCGATAGTAGTCTCTCCAGTTTCTTTGCTTCAAAAAAATATTTTCGAATCTGTTTCTGAACTGTCGAATTCTGGGAGAGGAGCGCTAGAATCAAATCAGGTTCATCAAGCAAAATACTTGTACACAGAAGTGACTGGATTCTGAAAGTCGTCCCAGAGAACTGTTTTAATGACTGGTAGTCTTGCTTCGAAACAAAAGATGCGAATACTAAATTTGTGAAGTACGTCAATCCTAGTATGATCGACATAATCCTGTCATGAGTCTCCGCATCATGGATAATACTTGCCACGGAACCCTCGAACAGTTCTTTTAATATTCGTAGTTCATTGGTTTCGTTCCTCACAGGTATTAATATTATTTTCATCAGATTAAGACTGGGTGCTGCTGGGCCGAACATAGGATGGATGCACAAAGGTTTAACGTGATTAGGAACTCTTTTGAGCGCTTTATAAGACCGATTTTTTATTGACGATATTTCTACAAGTATGGCGCCAGGTTTCATTTTTGTGGCACATTCTTGAATTATATGAGGGACCTCCGAGATCGGTACGCAGACCATAACGAGGTCAGCTGTATCAACGCAATGGACGATGTCTTCGAATACCGTTGTGTTGGCGGAACCCTTTAGAGAATAGGCATTAATATCATAGAGTAGGAGTGTTGTCCCTTTTCGTAGAGAGAAGTATTTCGAGAACCAGGTACCCATTCTACCCCCAGCGCCTATGATAGCTATTTTCTTTATCATATAGTATTAGCACGAACAAATTGCAGCCTTTAACAATTCCAGTCCTTTCTCCAGCTGGTCGTCGGGCTGGCATGCAGAAATTCTAATAAATTGAGTGTAGCAATCTCCAAAACCACTTCCTGGTGCAACGGCAACTCCCAGATCAAGGGCCTTTTGTACAAATTCTACGTCACTTTTCCCAATGCCAAGTTCTGGATAGATATACATTGCACCATCAGGCCTCACAAAACGAAGAGACATTTCTCGTAATTTATCGGAGATTATTTCCAATCGTCTCTTTATGCGTTTCGCATTCTCAGCAGAACTATCTGCTATCGCAGCCAGCGCAGCGTACTGCATCGGTTCGGCAACACTGGTAAGAGCTGTTGCTTGAACTTTAGCCATTTTATCAATTAAATTTTCTTCTGCAATAGCGTACCCAACTCTAAACCCTGTCATCGCATGGCCCTTTGAAAACGAGGATATTACGATACTCTTCTCGTACCCATATTCCAAGACACTAGTGAATTCAGTAAAGACATAGTCACGATATACTTCATCGCTTAGAACGTATATCCTGTGATCCTTCGCAAGGGACACAATTTTCTCCATGATCTTTTTATTCAGAATTCTTCCGGTAGGATTATTTGGGTAGTTCAAAGCAATCATTTTAGTATTGCCGTTGATCATGCTCTCAAGTTTTTTTATATTTGGACTCCATTCCTCATCTAGGGTTGTTTTTAAGATGTTCGTAGTTGAACCAACAAACGCGGCACATTCCCTGTAAGCAGGCCACGCCGGCTCTATACAGATCAGTTCATCGCCTGCAGTTAATAAAGAGGTTATTGCAGCAAAAACGGCGAACCTACCGCCTGGTGTAACTATCACTTTATCAGTTGTTACATGATTGCCGATTGTTTGTGCTATAGACGTACGTAATTTGGTTATACCTTTCGTTTCGCTATAGTGGTATTGTCTGGATTCAAAAACGCCGGAAAGAGCCTTTCTTACGCTCTCTGGGGGTGGATAATCAGGTTCTCCAACTTCCATGTGGATGATTTTTTTCCCCGAGGATTCGAGCTTTTTTGCCTTCATGAATACAGCAAGATGACTCTCGAATTGAATTGAGTCATGATGTTCATTCAACTGTAATCTCAGGGACTCTGCTAATAAGATGTTTAAGAGTCTCCCAGCGAAATCTGGGTCAATTCCAATTTCATTAGATAGTTTTGAGATGAAAGTTCGGATATCCTGTTCAACTTTTTCATCCTTGACATCAATCTTTAGCTTTTGTTTGATAGCGCCGATTTGTTTAGAGAGTTCGTTTCTCCTTTGCACTTTTCGTATGATCTCGGAAGTAATATCGCGTATTTCTGATCGAATCCTATCTAATTCTTCCGGAATGCTAATCTTCGGTCACCTATTTAGTACCGGTGGGATAAATCCGCCTCTAAGAGCATGATCAGTCAATACCATTGATACGACGCATTCTATTATTGGAGGTGCTCTCGGAACAACACACGGATCATGTCTCCCTGGAACATTGAGGTCTATTTGTGCGCCAGTCAAAAGATCGACAGTTCTCTGAGTTTTGGCAATCGATGACGCTGGCTTGAAACCGATCTTTATTACAAGAGGCATCCCACTTGATAAACCCCCTAATATACCACCAGAGTTATTAGTAGTGGTAATTATCCTGCCATCTTGTTTAGTATAGCAGTCGTTATTTTCCGATCCTCGGCGCTTAGTACCATTGAAACCGGACCCAAATTCCACTGCCTTGACTGCTGGAACGCTGAAGAGAGCCTTGCTGAGGTCAGATTCTAAAGATGCAAATATTGGCTCTCCCAGCCCTACAGGCAGTCCTGTACTGATACACTCTATAATACCCCCAAGTGAGTCACCGTCTCTCCTCGCTTCCATGATTGCGGCTTTCATTTTTTCTGCTTTCGCGGTGTCGGGGCATCTTACGTCGTTTGTGTATCTGTTCTTTTTGGCCTCCATCAAATCAATCGAGCCTGCCGTGATGCCGCCGATCTCCTTTGTATAAGCTGTCGTCTCAATCCCGAGTGAATATTGGAGTAATTTCTGAGCTACCGAACCTGCCATTACCAAAGTAGCAGTTAACCTGCCTGAAAATCTCCCACCTCCCCTATAATCAGCGAAACCCCCGTATTTTACCATCGCCTGATAATCAGCGTGTCCAGGTCGAGGTTTTGTTTTGATTAATTCATAAGGCCCTGAATCTTGATCCTGATTCCATATTAGCATACAAATTGGCGCACCGCTCGTAAATCCATTATACATTCCAGATATTATCTCAACCTTGTCCTCTTCTTTTCTCTGGGTCGTGATCACAGATGTACCGGGTCTTCGGCGGTCGAGCTGCGACTGAATATCCGAGTCATGAAGAGGCAGACCCGCTGGGCATCCATCAACCACCATTCCCACACATTTACCGTGACTCTCGCCGAAACTCATCGTAACGAAACGTTCGCCGAGTATATTTCCTGGCATCTACTGTAGTCAGGCAATCTTATTCATGTTCCCTATATATTGGCTTTTTTAGATTAAATTTCTGATGTAGAACTCTGGCGCTCCAGTCCAAGTATATACAGAAAATTCTGGTCAGCGGGTCTAGTGTAAGTTATTATCATTCACGATCCGCCATCGGTTTAATGTTACCTCCAAGTTCCATAACGTCTTGAATAAAGTTCGGATATGATACATCAACTGATTCAACACCGGCAACAGTAGATTTTTTTGTCAGCATCGCGACAATAGTAAATGCCATAAACAGCCTATGATCGTTGAAAGATTCTAGCGACGCATTTTTCAAATTTTTAGGAGCAATTATTAGTAATTCATTTTTTCCTTCCTTAATCGTTGCCCCCAATTTTGTTAACTGCGAGGCGATGTTTGCGACTCTGTCTGTTTCTTTCAATCTTGCATGTCCGATCCCGGTTATTTTGACTGGAGATCTTGCCTTCAGAGCTAGTACAGATACAACCGGCAAAAGATCTGGAGTATCAGAAAGGTCAAATTCCCCGCCGCGCAACTGTTCTGTACCATACACTCGAACTTCACCTTTTTGTCTGTTAACTTTTATTCTTCCATCCATTGTCCTAATAATGTCCAATATGTCTGAATCAGCTTGAGGAAGACAGAAGTTTATCCCAGTTATTGTCAGTTCATCACCTAGCAGAAGTCCTGCAGTAAGAATTAATGCGGCGCTTGAAAGATCGCTGGGAACTTCAAAAATGGTCGGTTTATATGATGCAGAGGGGAGGTGATATTCTCTAAAACCCTCGTTATGCACTGTAACACCAAATGCTTTCATGGTTGCAATCGTCGACTCAATATACGGTTTTGAAACTTGTCCGCCCTTGATTCTTATTTCAACGGTAGAATCGGCATATACGCACGAGATTAGAAGAGACGAGACAAACTGGCTTGACACACTTCCGTCTACATCAGTTGTTCCTCCCTTTATCCCGCCACCTTTAACTATGAGCGGAGGGGTCCCATCGATTTTGGTGGAATACGCTTGTACCCCCAATTTGCTGAGAGAATCCAACAAAGGCTGCATGGGCCGCTTACGAAGACTTTCGTCACCAGTAAGAACCGTGAGTCCGTTCTTTACTAGAGCAGACATCGTGGTCATTAGTCTTATCGTCGTACCGGAATTCTCTGCGTTGACTACATTTTCTGGCACTGTAAAACCATGTCTGCCTTTTATATGTACCACAAAATTATCCTGTCTTGTTACGACTCCGAGGGCCTTGCAAGCTGAAATAGTTGCAAGTGTGTCGCGAGAAAACAGAGGATTTTTGATAGTAGACTTTCCGTCAGCAAGCGACGCGATAGCAATTGCCCTATGACTGTAGCTCTTACTTGATGGACATCTTATAGTGCCATTAATACTGGATTTCGTGATCAGAATTCTAACCAACTAATGTTTCCGCCGTTGCCTTTTCATTGTTGATTTTGGAAACAATCACGCTGCCGTTAAACTTGGCAAAAGCCGCCTTAATATCTTCTATATTTTCTTCATTCGATACCGCAGCAATAGCCGGGCCATTGCCCGAGATGCTTGCAGCCAATGCCCCTCCTTGTATTGCTTTTAGAACAGGCTCGTATTCTGCAGATAAGCTGGTGGAAAGAAGCATACCGTTCAGATTCATGGCCTTCCAATATTCGCCGGCCGTCGCAAACTTGAAGGCCGCCCCGAACAAATCTGACATTGAGTCTACCTTGCTCATATTACCTCTTCGTGTGGCTTTAGGAATGAAGATTATCGCATAGAGGTTGGGAGGAGCCTCTTGATGATGTATTATTTCGTGTGTACGGTTATTCGTTACTACGAACCCACCAAAATAACAAGCAGAAGAGTCATCGTATGCTCCTGTTATAGTCACTCCCGCATCCAGTGATGCAAGAACGGCACGATCTAACACAACATAGTCTTCTATATCCTCTTTAACAAGTTTGCTACAAGCCAATGCAACAGCGTCAGATACAGCGCTAGAACTTTTCAATCCGAATCCCATAGGAATTTCTGACTCGACACTTATGTAAACTGAGTTCTCCGCAAGGATCTCCTTCGGTATTGTGTTGTAAACTATATTGCGTATAAGTTTCTCGTTAACTGTTTGAGATCGAATGCCTTCCCGGGTCCTCAAATCCGCCTCTGCTGTAACGCTAAGAGAGATTCCTAGTGCAGAGCCGCTGCAAGTCGCAAGTGCATTTACGATAGAAATTGCGCCGTGTACTGTTGCGCGTACTCTTTTTTTTATCACAAGGGTTCACCGAAAGGACCGAAGAGAGCTTTTTTCATTGCTTCCACCGGCGCAGTTATCCCTGTCCAGATTTCGAACGCTTTCGACCCTTGCGCCAGGAGCATCTCATATCCATAAATGACTGTCGCTTTTGCATTCTTTGCCTGTGCAATTAAATTTGTTACCATTGGTGAGTACACAATGTCGTAAACAATGCTGTCTTTACTTATTTGCTCATAATCCACAATACTTTGCTCATCATTCATCCCACTAGGAGTGGAATTAATAATTAAATCTGACTTAAGCGCATGTTCTCCTAAATACTCCATCCTAGTAAAGTTAGCACTTAATCCAAGATTAGAAGCCATTGTTATTATTTCATCCGCCTTTTTCTTTGTCCTATTTGCGATTATTATGTGGGAGATTCCTTTTTCATTCGAGAGGGCAGCAATTATTGCTCGTGCTGCCCCCCCAGACCCTATCAGAAGAATTTTCATTCCGTTAAAGCTTACGCGCCGTTTGTGCAGAGGCTCTATGAAGCCTTGGACATCCGTGTTATAGCCCTTGAAAGTTCCTTCAATGCAGTGAACTGTATTAACTGCGTTAGCTTTCTTGGCAGAAGGATCAAGTTCGTCGATATACGGTATGATACCAACCTTATGCGGTATTGTAACATTGAACCCAGATATGTTGGTCGCACGAAGAGAACCAAGAGACACCTCGAGCTCGCATTTGGGTACTCGAAATGCAATATAGGCACAGTTGAGGCCAACTGACTTGAACGCCGCATTGTGCAATGCAGGTGATAATGAATGGTCAATAGGGTCTCCGATGATACAATAGGTTTTAAATAAGTTTTGCATTGATTTTGCCTGAGCGGAGATCAATCCTATCATATAGCTTTCTCATTTGTTGTACCGTCAGTTGACCTGGGGCAACTGCTTCTTCTAGGGCAGCATAGGTAAAAGGCGCATTTCCATAGATCGTACATAGAATACGAGATAAAATTCCTAGTTCTCCCATTGCGAATGATATTAAGTTTAGTTCGGTTGTTTCGTCATACAGCTCGAGAAGTCGTATGCAGTCGTGAACATTTTGGGCAGCGGTAGCGATCTTCACGTAATTGCTGTATATTCTCATTTGCCCTAAAACATCTATGAGTTTGTCATTAGTCGGCGTTTTTTCAAAGTCATGCCAAGAAACTAATATCCGAGTTTCTTGTTCAGCAATGAAATCTACTAACTCGTCGTTGTCAAGCAAAGTCTCGAGTTCAACATCGAGCAGCAGCGGCTTGGATAGTGACAGTTTCTTTAACCAAAAAATTCGATCTTCATCGGCCCCTGTAAATTTGCCTTTCTGTTGCGCCGACCTGAGAGTGAAAACCGCCCTCTTTCTTATGCCTTTCACAATCTCTAAAGCTTCTTGCATATCTGCCAACATCAAAAAATCGAATCGAATTTCGACGAAGTCTGCCCCGAGGGTAAAGGCTCGTTTGATTTGCTTCTTTAGGTCTTCAGGCGTTGGCGACGCTATCGATGCACAAATCTTAGTCAATGATAAATCATCTTCTACCTATTGATCGCTAACCGACTCCCGCTGGGGGGTGACTTGATTTGTCGTGTTCCATCCGTTCATGTGCACTCAAAGCCTCCATGCTGTCGAATACTCGTCCACACCGACTGCAGCGGTGTGATTTTGGAGACTTAATTTTCGATGAGGTAGAAGCCGCCATTTCCTATCAGGTTATTATACCACCAACAGATAATTAAAGATGATAACGCTATAGCTTATTTGAGCAATGAGACGGAATTTTTTTCCAGTTTGCAATCAGCGCTTCAGATCTTATATGCAGTTGTTCCTCCGCAAGTCTCGCGATTGCTAGTTGTATGTATTCGTTCACTATTTCTATTCCTATGTACCGTCGATTTAAGTGTGATGCCACCTTTGTGGTCTGGCCGCTGCCATTGAAGGGATCGAGAACCGTGTCTCCCTCGTAAGAGTATAGCTTCATAAGTCTGTACGGTATTTCTTCCGGAAATGGACATGGATGCGTTATGTATCCTGGAGGTACAGGTGCAATATGCCAAACGGAATTGGCAATCTCCTTTGTCCACTCCTCGTGCGTTGCCGGAAGTGTCTCGTCGCGTTGCGTTCTGCCAGTCTTCACGTTTCCTTTCCTTAATACCAGAATGAATTCGTGCATAATATTAGCTCTATAATACTTTGGATATGGATTGATTACAAAAGAGCCATATCTGTTAGTACCACCGGTCACCTTATGCCAAATAATCTCCTCATGAAGATTCCATTGACCGGAGGGTTGAACCAGTCTGGATAATAGGATATGCGGTAACGGCAGAATCGTCCCATTGACTACTTCGTTCGCGATAATAATACAACAGTAACCCCCCTCTTTGGTTACTTTATAGACCTTATCATTAAAAATCTCTACCATTTCATCAAGATAATCGCTTGTTTCAATATTAGACCTGCCACGATAATATCCCCCGTTTCCAGAGGCATGCATTTCGTAATCAATTGCATTTCTATATGGGGGTGAGGTTATGGTCAATTGTACCGAATGTGGAGAAATTCTCTTCAATACTTCTTTACAGTTGCCACCAATTATTACATTAACAATATTTTGCTGTACCTGCATCAATGATATATTATTGATTTGTCCATATTCCGAATGCTTTAAAATAATCGACTTTCCGATTAAAAAAATATTTCCTGCATATAGTTACTATTGTACTCATTTCTCAATGATATACTCGTCAACTTCTATTCCAAAATGACGTCCAGTCTTAGGGTTTATGAAGCCGAGTATCTCATCGCCGACTTTTACCTCGGTGACAGGTATCAGTTTGGCATCACTAGTCATAAAAGTTATTGTTTCCGCATTCTGCAATATTATAGTTCCGACCTCTCCATTGATCTCTCCTCTAACCAATTTCAGAGGCCGAGTTTCTATTTTTGATCTTCCCACCGTTACGCGTCTAGTCTTCCCCTCTTTATTCACTATGAGGACCTCAGTGCCAGATTCGATCTCGGAGAGATATTTGGTCTTACCACCTGGGATTATTGTGTAGCAGTAAATCGCGCCTGCGTTTATCCTGAATGGCCTGGGCGATGTAAATGCAGATCCTTCTGATTCATTGTGTATTAAGAACATAAAGTTAGATCTGCTTCCAATGAGCATGCCTTCGCCTGTGGTAAGCAGGGATGCAGTATCTACACAGACTCTTTCACCGCTACCAACCTCTCTCACCTCTAAAACTTTGACAGGTCTAATAGTAAAAACTGGATTATCAAGGTACTGTCGTGATACTTCAACTTCCTTCGGATTGTCGGTCGAAAGTATAACACCATCAACCCCCAATTCCAAAATTTCAAACATCGTTCTTACTTCACTCGGATTTTTAGCGAGAGTATAAACCTTGGTTCCCGATTTATGTAGTTTGGAGATTATATTTTCCAAGGGAATGATCTTCCAGTTAGGAGCGTCAACTATGACAAACTCTGCGCCTAGTGTGGACATCAATATCACTTCTTCAAGATCTTCATTACTGAAGACTTTTTTGGAAAAGCCAGGAACCTTATCAGTCGACTTTGCATTCCTAAATTCATCTATTGTTTTACAAATAATCATGTCTGCATCATTCGATTCAAAAATGGTTTTGAATCCGCTCCCGGGAGCCAACTTCGGATCGATATTGAGAATTCTAACATCCTTTAACTCCGACAAAAAAGCATCTAACTTAGATTTAGCAACAGTTGGACTAACAATTATCTCTTTAGTCTTTGTGTTTGTCAAGATATAAGATCGCCTCCCTAGTACCCTTACCCTCTATGATGATTTTATATAACGCACGGACCATTGCTGGGGGATTACGGTGTTGGAATATATTTCTACCAAACGTGACTCCGCTCGCTCCTGCCTCCATAGCCCCAGCACACATTTCAATAATTTCTTGATCCGTCTTGGCCTTTGGTCCCCCCGCTATCACAATAGGGACTGGGCAACTTTTTATGACTTTTCTAAAAGAGCTGACATCGCCTGTATAAACAGCTTTGACTAAATCCGCTCCGGCTTCAGCCCCAATTCTTGCTGCATGAGCAACAATTTGCGGATCATGAGGATGTTTGATATTTTCGCCTCGCGGATACATCATTGCTACAAGTGGCATACCCCATTCATCGCATTTATCTGAGATGATTCCTAAGTCGTGCAACATTTCAGATTCTTCTTTTGCGCCGATGTTTATATGAACCGATACTGCGTCGGCACCCAATCTTATTGCTTCTTCAACACTTCCTATCAAAACTTTTTTGTTTGGGAATGATCCTAGTACTGTACTGCCCGACAAATGAGCTATTAAGCCAATATTTATGGGAGTTGGAAGTGTTTTGATGATGCCTTTGTTTACCAGAACGCATGTAAGTCCCGCGTTCTCACATTGATAAATCATTCCATGAATATTCTCCAAACCATTGATAGGGCCGTTGCTGATCCCATGATCCATTGGAATACAAAGCATCTTGCCATTCTTCAAGAGTCTCCCCATTCGGATCTCTTTGCCGCAAACCATATATAGTGAAACCATTTCCTGACCTACTTAAAAGTGATCGTCTAGGGAACAGCGCCCTCTAGAGTATCGTGCGCTTTTTAATATTTTGGGCTCGGCACTAAAATTTGCCATAGTTTGAGGCTGGTAAGGTTAAATAATTTGGACGGTACTTATCCTTTCAATTGCAAACAGCTCTCCGGAAAGTAGGTTCTTACATGATTCGTCGCTGCGAGGCAAAAGACCTCCCGACAGTGGTAGACATCAATATGCTTACCCTTCCTGAACATTATTCGGATTACTTTTTTGAATCAATCCTGAGGGAATTACCTGAATCCTTCATCGTCGCTGAACTTTGTGACAAAGTAGTTGGATATATCATGTGTAAGATTGAATTCGGTTTCTCGAATTTTAGAAAGTTGGGTTTCGTAAAAAAGGGTCACGTGGTTTCTGTCGCCGTTTTAAATGAACACAGAAACCTAGGCCTTGGCAAAGCTCTGATGCTTGAAGGTATCAACGGTGTTATTGCTCGGAAGACCGATGAGATCTACCTCGAAGTTCGAGTTAGCAATGAATCAGCCGTTCGGATGTATGAAAGATTAGGATTTCAAATAAAATCACGACTTCGCGCATATTATAGGGATGGAGAAGACGCATGCCTTATGGCTCTAGAATTCGGGTGAATGATAGAGCCATCGCAATTCCGAGACGTCTCGAAGGTATGTAAATAAGATGGTAAGAGCATCCAAATAGAGATGAAAAGCAGAAGAGTACGAGGAAGAATCCTGGGGACTGGTCTTCTAGCTGCATCGATTATGGTATTTATTGCGTATTCTTATGTAACACTTGCGATGTCTTGGGGATTGTTAGTGTTGAAACTTACCATCGTTGTGGCAGTAGGCGCATTGTTAGCAGTCTTGGCATGGATAGGCTACACGATGACAACGGCTCCCGAGCAAGCCGAAAGTGACAAGTCTAATTAGACTTGTCACTACAGACACACGTCTGACACTATTTGATACAATCTTGGACCTACTTCTCTCACTATTCTTGTTTGACGAATGTAGTATTGATAATTCTTGAACGCATCTTCTGTATCTATTACCCCTTCGTGCAGGCCGAGTTTCCTATTGCTTGCCCCTACATGAGCAAAGTAATGTATTGTCCCCTTCCCTTCGTTCAATGCCTTTTTCGCAGAGGAGACAAATTCCTTAGCCTTTTCTGGCAAAGGCATCAATACTCTATTAGATTTACCATCAATTTGTTTTTCTATAACTCCTCTTGCATCACCAAGGATTGATATAACATTGTCTTCAACCTTGTTTAATTTCGCATTAATTCTACACAGCTCAGTAGCAACAGGGTTTGAATCAATACTGTAGACTGTACACGTATTGTTCTTTTTAGCCATCAGAATAGAATATGTCCCTACTCCGCCAAACATATTAGTAATTACCTCATTGTCACGCACTAGCTCTGCCACCCTCAGCCTCTCGGTCGATAATCTTGGAGAAAAATAGGCCTTAACGATATCTACCTTGAATCGACATCCATGTTCTTTGTATTCTGTTTCAGTCTTGTCTTCCCCGGCAAGAAATTCTAAATTACGTACTCTAAATTCTCCTTTGATTGCGGATGTTTGAATGAATACGGATTTTGCTGGTTTAACATTGTCAAGAATTGCCTCTCCAATTATTTCCTTTTTCGACATTAGACACTTTGGAATCTTTATAATGACTATGTCTCCAATTATGTCAAATGCTGAATAGATCCTGTGCTGTTCTGATGGGGTAAGGTAATTGGCTAACACCTCTTTCAGCATATGTGGCATAACTAACCAGAAGATTTTTTTGTGTAATAATAATCTCCAGAAGTTTTTTGCGACCTATCTAATCGACTACCTTCCTTGTTGATTCTGGGTCTGCCTGTATTCTCATCTCTTCTATATGTAATAGAGAGTTCCCTTAGAAATTTATTCATACCCACCTCTTTCTGCATGGGTTGGCTCGCCAAACCCTCTAGACCCGGTTTGCCATCGAAAATAACTAAAGAATCGGCTACAAGGTCTATGAGTTGCATGTCATGATCGATTACAATAGCAGATTTACCATAGGCCCTTACAAATCTTTGCAAGAATTTTGCAAATGCGATTCTATCTTCCACATCTAAGAATGCGGACGGTTCATCTAGGGCATAGATATTGGCAGGACGCATTAAAGTTGCGGCTATGGCTACCTTTTGTAATTCTCCACCACTAAGATTCCTGACATTTCTTTCATAAAGTTTCTTGACTCCGGTTGGAATTATAATCTGTTCTTCCATCGAAGAAATGTCGGATACGCCTTCACAAGCTGCAGAAAGCAAAGTATAGACATTGCCATCGTAATCTTGAGAAAGATATTGAGGTTTGAATGAAATTTTTGCACTTAACTCTATAATACCCGAGTCAGGTTTGTCAAGCCCGGCAAGCATCCTCATGAAGGTGGTCTTGCCCAGCGAATTGGCACCAATCACACCTGCGATTTCTCCTTGTCGTATCCGGCCAGCCAATATTTTGAGATGAAATGATGGGAATGATTTGGTTAATTCGGAATAGCTCGCGACGGCAGTATCCAGAATAATGTCCTCAACTGAGTTTGTAGTGTCAAATCGGAAAGCTTTTTCACGAAAGCGTACGTTCTCGGTAGGGATAAATCCTTCTAGGAAGTTATTGATGCCAAGCTTTGTAGCCTGTAGACCAGAGACTATGCCATATGCAGCCGGCTCTCCATATACAATATGTATGTAGTCTGAAAGATAGTCCAACAACGTCATATCATGTTCGACGACCATAACGCTCTTGCCCAGGTCAGCCAAGCCCCGTATCACTCTTGCAACTACGAGTCTCTGGTGAACATCGTTAAATGATGATGGCTCGTCAAAAAAATAATAGTCGGCATCTTTAGCTGAAGCAATCGCGACTGCTAATCTTTGTAATTCGCCACCACTCAAATTTCCAACGTTGCGGTCAAGCAAATCTCGTAACCCAAGTTCGTCTACCAAGTCATCGGCCGCATTTCGTTCGTCATATTTTTTTAGTAATTCCTTAGCGGTTCCCTTGAAAGCACTCGGAATAAGATAAACTAACTGAGGTTTAATCGAGGCTCGTATCTCGCCGCCCGCGATTTTCTCAAAGTGAGATTGCAATTCAGTGCCCTGAAAATTTTTAAGAACATCGTCCCATTTTGGCTGGGAGTCGTAATTGCCAAAATTAGGTGTGATTGATCCGGCCAGTATATTGACTATAGTGGATTTGCCTATAGCGTTTCTCCCGAGTAAACCTACAACATGCCCTTTCTTAAGAGTTGGAAGACGGTATAATCTAAATGAATTAATGCCATACTGATGAATTTTTTCCACCCCAAGTTCTCTAGCCAGGTTAACAATAACAATAGCGTCAAAAGGACATTTCTTTACGCATATTCCACAGCCGGTACAAAGATCTTCCGAAATTACTGCCTTTTTACTATCATCGCCAAGTACTATACATTCACCCCCAGTCTTGTTCACCGGGCAATACACGATGCATTCGAGACCACACTTTCTGGGCTGACACAGTTCCTCGTCTAGAACGGCGACCCTATGCGTTAGCTTTGTGGAATCCTTCATGGTCCGAATTTGCATCAATGTATTATATAGCTTCGTGGTTGCAAGGGGTCCAACTTGTTTCGCAAATACTCGAACTAGAGTATCTACGGACTTTCCTAAATAAAGCAGAACAAATTCGTTAGCGAATCAGCGCATCTTGCATCCGCTTAATGTGCTACGTTAAATACGCGTATACTTTTGCTTTTACCTAAAAGAGATTCTACGTTCTTGCTCTTTTCATAGGTGACACAGATCTTCCATTGCCATATAAATAGCAATTCTTAATTCTCAAGAAAACTCATCGAACTAGAAATGTTAGTTGCGATTGGTATTCTGGAAATGGCGTATGCTTGCCAGCGATTGGGTCGATATATAATCTAGTGTTAATGGTTTGTGTAGGCATAGCCATTGCTAATAATATTGAAAAAATTGAATGGATTAGCTAACAGTTAATGCTAATATTGCTTGAGGGGCTTTAAAGATGATAGGTTAATTGATATTTGAAAAAATGTAGGGAGTTTACTTCACAACTACCTTTCCGACCATTGTGGGATGTAGCTGACAGAAGTAGGGAAACTCCCCTGCAGTCATGAACTTGTGGGAAAATGTTTTTCCCTGAGTAGTCAAGGCAGTAGGCCCAGATAAACCAGAATCAAACTCCTTTCCATGGGTTGTATCGCTGGGTCCAGTACCGGACGTGACCGTATGGAAAGTCGTATCCTTGTTAGTCCAAATTACTGTATCACCAACTTTGGCATTTAGCGGATTCGGCGCGAAGGCTTTGTCCGTCATAGTAGATGCATTAGGCACTATTGAAACACTATTACCACCGGTTGAGTTAGTAGAGGTGGTACTGCTGCTATTTGTCTGTTGAGCTGACACCAAGGCATAAGGAAGACTTCCCAATGAGGCTCCGAGTGCACTCACCGCAACTATTCCTAGAATTGCTATCGACTTTTGTGTAGACATGCGAATCATAACGTTAAACTATTTTATAAGTGGTTCATAGCATTATATTAGGTGTTGGCCCAATGATTGTACAAATTGTGTATGGTATATGCTCCAATCCATATAATTTATGAACCAAAGAAGCACTAAGTTGAGATTTTAAAGACCATGACATGTAGGTTGCGAAGAATTCATCTCGAGTTAGCCAAAGCAGGGATTCGCATAGATCACGACACGATATCAATACAAATTGAAGTTCCAAGCATACCAATTTTAGAGTTCAATATCACACCATGGTCGGATGAGACTTATCTCCACTTTCGAGTTCGAATCGGCTAAAACCAGGAAAACAAAGTCAACCAAAATAATGAATTCGCTGATGCACCGTTCGTTGAATCTCGCTGCCGAATGCAACTCCGCAGTGTGTACAGAGGTATATTCCCAGTTGTTCAATGTCCCCTTTTTTCAAGAGAGTGATCTCATTCTGCTTTTCAGTATTTTCCGTGACGACGAAATCCTGTATCGTGTTTTCCTTTAAGATCTCTTCCAACCTGCTTTTAATTTTCTGCGCATTACTTTCGTCCTGTAGTATAATAATAGCTTCATTATGGTCTGGGGGATATTTCAGATCAATCGATTTATGAATTATATATCTTAATCTCTCGGGCATGTATGATAAATCGATTGAAACGACCATGGTTAACCAGTAGTCTAGATATCCTTTAAATCCATTCCTGTATTTTAGCTAGTATGAGAACTTGGTTGATTCTGATAAATGTTTGTGAATTAACTATGAACGGTATACTCATTATACACTTTCGCATTATCTTTAATCATTGTCAGTTAATATCAACAATGTTGAAGAATTTCTTACGTCGGAGTTAAAGCTGTCTAAGGAAGAGTCAAAAATGTTTCTGTTTATTGTGAAGAATGGCAGGAAGCAAATGGAAAAAATAGCCAAATCGTTGAAATTCTCCGAAGAAGAGGCCAGCAAGGTGGCGAACTCTCTAGTGGAGAAAGGGATGATTATCAACATTTCTCAATCAGAGTATGAATCGCTTCATCCCAGATTTGCTATTTCCAACCGTTATCGAAGACTTTGCGAAGAAGATAATATTCCTTTCAGAAAAAACCTGCTGATAGAAAATATTGGGATCGTACTAGAGCTACCGTTCGACAATGCAAGAACTAAATAGGTATACTGAGAGCCACTCTAATATGGCATCTGTAGACCCCACAGATGGAGACAAGGTCGTTTACTTTGGTGTGATAAACGTTAACGAAGGTGGAAGAAATATAGGTGCTGTTGACATATGGCGAAGCCTGATTACCAAGGAATTATTTTGTGAGGAAAAAAGGTTGGGAGTTTTAGAGATCGCGGATTATCTAGGCATGCCTAAGATTGATAAAGACAAGAAATGGGCCGTTGCAATAAGCAGAGAAAGAGAAGGCCGTGACAGATGGAAGTTAGTCAAATTGATTAACCAAGGTAAGTTCAAATTCACCGATACAGATGATGAGTCTGTTATCGAAGTAGACGTTAATGCGTACAAAGTTATTGATAGCGAGTGGTGGAGTTTTCTTGTAGAAAAAAATGTAAATCGTACTGTAGATATAACAATCGAGAGCAACGCAAGATGATTGGACGAGATGATCCCCACGATAATATCGTGCTGACTGTTTTTGTTCACAATACCAGAGGAGGCGCAATTGCAAGCAAGTTGATAGGCCACTTTCTATTAAAAGATCAAGAATTTAAATTCACGGCAATTGCATTTGGAAGGATTGGAGGCCACAATGTTAGCCTGGGGCTATCCATAAAAGCCAAAGAAAAAATTAGAAAAATGGGTCTCGATCCTGACAACGTACAGTTGGCTGTTCAACGAAAACTAATTGAGGGTGAAGTGATTCTTCCTGAAGGTTTAAAACTTCGGGAATAGATTCATAGTAACGATCCCTCTAACGCTTTTCCGCAATTACAATTTACTCTCGCTGTGGGTATTAGCGGGATCATTTCCGTTATCAAATTCTTTGTCCTTTCAACGTTTTTGTTTAACAGTTCTAAGATAGCCTTTGAGGTTACCTGAGATTCAGACCATACGTCATAATCTGTAATCGCTGAAATAGAGACGTAGCATATCTGCGCTTCTCTTGCTAGCACACATTCAGGAACAATAGTCATTCCGATTATATCAGCCCCTAATACTTTTCTGAACAACTGTGACTCAGCTCTAGTAGAAAACCGTGGTCCTTCTATACACACGTATGTTGCTTTAGGATGAACTATATTTTTTAGTTTTGTAGCACAATTTATTGCAGTGTGACTAAGATCGTCACAGAACGGATCAGCAACAGAAATATGGCAAATTTCTCCGCCATCATAAAAAGTGTATTCTCGGCTCTTAGTAAAGTCGATAAACTGATCTGGAATAGCAATTTCTCCTGGCTTGTATTCTCGTTTCAGACTTCCTACTGCAGACGGGGCAATTATTCTTGTGACTCCAAGCTCCCGTAACGCCCAAATATTAGCGCGGCTGTTGATTCGATGAGGAGGGATTGTATGTCCTCTACCGTGTCTTGGAATAAAGGCAATTGTTCGTCCTGCATATTCACCGATACTGATAAGATCAGATGGTTCGCCGTACGGAGTGTAAACCTTTACTTGATTCTCAGTGCCGAAAAGCTCAGCAGTATAAATCCCAGTGCCTCCGATGATTCCTATCTCAGCAGAGTACTTTCCATTCATGGCTTAATCATACACCGCTAACGAATAGACCTCGTGTCCCGTCTGCCTTAACTTTGTCGCTCCCTGAAGGCCAGCCAGCTCTATCACGAAGGCAAAAGCTGCAATTTTGCCCCCTAGTTCCTTCACTAATTGCGCCGCAGCCTCAGCAGTTCCTCCTGCGGCTATCAAGTCATCGACGATTAGTACACTCTGACCATCCGATATTGCATCCCTTTGGATTTCCATTATCGCAGTACCGTATTCAATGTCGTATGACTTTCTGATTGTTTCGCCGGGTAGCTTACCAGCTTTTCGAATCATAGTCAGTCCCTTCCCAAATCTCAATGCTAGAACAGTAGCAACGACAAACCCTCGTGATTCTATACCAACTATTGTATCGAATTTGTAACTCTTCAAAATACTCTGGAATTCGTCTGCGATGTAGTTCAAAGCCGCATTATCGCGGAAGACAGGGCTAATATCTCTGAATAAGACGCCTTGCTTGGGGAAATTTGGACAATCCGGTATTAATTTGTGCAAATCGATCCGTTTTATGACCATAGGGTGTAGCCATGCTGTTGCCATATAAATTACGGTTGATACCGAACAATCCCGTCTGAGTATATAAAGACAAAAATTCTTCGTAAACAGAGCTTTTAAACAAAAACCTTCTAACAAGATATAAATAATATCATTATCATTAATATGATTATTATGCCTATCCGAAATGGGGCAGAATATATTCAAAGTCTCAGAGGAAGAAGTTTAAGAGTTTACCTGTTTGGCGAATTGGTAAAGGAGCCTGTGGACCATCCTATGATTAGGCCATCTATCAACGCGGTTGCAGAAACTTACGATGTCGCGAATCGAGACTCTGAAATTGCCTCTGCACAGTCATCCATTAGCGGGACAAGAGTAAATAGATTCTTACATATTGCAGAAAGCACTACGGATTTGGTGAACCAAAATAAGATGCAGAGAAAGCTCGGGCAGCTAACAGCCACCTGCTTCCAACGATGTGTAGGAATGGACGCGCTAAACTCATTGTATTCGACGACCTTTGAAATAGACGTCAAATATCAGACTGTTTATCACAAACGCTTAATTGAGTTCATAAAAATGATTCAAAAGGAGAACTTTATGATAGGAGGCGCGATGACAGACGTAAAAGGAGATCGCAGTCTATCACCATCACAACAAGAGGACCCCGACATGTTCGTCCATGTGGTAAAAAGGGACGAAAAGGGCATATACATTACAGGCGCCAAAGCACATCAGACAGGTTGTATTAACTCTCATTGGATTATAGTAATGCCGACCATGAGACTTAGACCAGAAGATAAAGAATATGCCATTGTCGGTGCGATACCGACTGACGCAAAAGGTATTACCTACATCTACGGCAGGCAGTCATGCGATACTAGAAGTATGGAAGACGGGGATCTCGATGCAGGCAACGCCAAATTCTCTGGACAAGAAGCGATGATCATTCTCGACAACGTATTCATCCCTTATGAATTAATTTTTATGCATGGAGAAGTTGAATTTGCGTCCATGCTCGTTGAACGATTCACATGTTATCACAGAAGAAGCTATGTATGCAAAACCGGTCTTGGAGATGTTCTAATCGGTGCGGCAGCTGCCATCGCGGACTATAATGGAGTGGCGAATGCATCTCACATCAAAGACAAGTTAGTCGAGATGACGCACTTAAACGAGACAATTTTTGCTACAGGAATTGCTTCTTCTTACCAGGCACATAAAACCGCTTCCGGTAATTATCAGAATGACGATATGCTGGCAAATGTTTGTAAGCACAATGTCACCCGGTTTCCATACGAAATTAGCAGGCTCGCACAAGATATAGCTGGCGGTTTGATGGTAACGATGCCATCTGAGAAAGACTTTAGAAGTCTCGAGACCGGTCCTCTGTTAGAGAAATACCTCAAAGGGAGAAAGGGTGTCTCTACTGAAAATAGGGTAAGAATATTGCGATTAATTGAAAACATGACTCTCGGAAGAAACGCAGTAGGATATTTGACTGAATCAATGCATGGAGCTGGATCACCTCAGGCTCAGCGAATTCAAATTGCACGCCAGATGCAACTCGAGTACAAGAAAAGACTTGCAAAGAACGTAGCCAACGTAGTAGAGGGCGAAGCAAATGACCTTACCCAAGAACAGTCTGAATATTTCGATAGGGTTTTTGCCACGTAATAGGCTGAAAATTAATGTGCATTGCACGGCTGGCCGACAGAACAGCATTTTCGTATAGTAATTTAGTAGCTGTATTGTATACTGACTGCGTGTCGATGTATGTTAACCACTCTGTTTCAAATATTTAACTTGCTTACTATTGAAGATTGATAACTCATGAGTTCTAACACTATTGAAGAATTCATCCATCGCTCATACGTCTCAAGACCGAAGTACATCGAAATAATGGCAGGAGTCCCTGAAAATTATTCTCAAATCAAAACCTTAGGAGACCTTTTAGGAATTAATTACAAGCATGTTACAGTAGAAAGGCAGCTGCGTGGCAACCTCATTGCAAAATTGAAAAACTGCGAATATCCTTACCCTGGTATTATCGGATATAATGAAGATGTTATTCCGGCGGTAAACAGGGCAATTCTGGCAGGGCATGATATTCTTTTTGTCGGGCAGATTGGACAAGCAAAAACTAAAATTGCAGAATGCATTGCAGAGAGCTTGCTTTCACTTGTCCCAGTAGTCCAAGGAAGTATTACAAACGATATTCCCACCTCAATTCCTGAGGAACAAATGATTAATATCCTGAATGACGCGGAAGTGCTTCGCACTTCTCCGGAATTTACAGTCTCGAAAGAATGTGAGGAAATAATCAGGAACAACAAGTTGGAAACAAAAATCAATTGGATTGAAGGTTCACAAAGATACAGATACATCTTGGCTACTCCTGACATTTCGGTAAAGGATTTAGTCGGGCAAATTGATGCTATTAAAATTGCTAAGAAAGGCATTGAACTTTATGATATCGAATCATACTCCTCTGGTCAATTGTTGCAAGCCCGACACGGTATCCTGTGCATTGACGAACTTCCGGTCCTCGATCCTCGAAAACAAGTCGCATTACTAAGCGTTCTTCAGGAAGGTAAATTCACGACTGGGTCATATCCAGTGGTCTTTAAACCGGATGTAAAGATTATGGCTACAGCAAATCCAGTAGACTACACTCACTCTGGCAAGATAATCGAGCCATTGTTTGATAGATTACGTAGTCACGTAAACACACACTATCCAAGAAATACTCTTGACGAGATGCTCATCGTTGTTCAAGAGGCAAGAATCGCAGACGCAGGGAATGTATTTCTACCTGTTTTTATGCTTCGGACAATAGCAAAGATAATGGAGTTAGCCAGAACCCATCATGATATTAATCATGATAAGGGCGTCAGCGTCAGGGTTGCGATTCATTCTACAGAATTGTTGGTTGGTGAGGCTGAACGAACAAGATCAATATCTCAACTTGTGAAGGCGATACCGCGATTTTGTGACATTCATAGTATTCACCAATCGGTCAAATTTGAGCTAACCGAGATAGAAGATACCCTCGAAACTAGGATCAATGTATTGAACTCAATAATTGACAATGCCATAAGGGAAGTTTCACATGAATATATTCAAAAATTATCCGTCGAACAATTAGCAAAACTGAAAATTGATTTCACAAAGAATAAGACATTCGCGGTGTCACAAGTTACCCTAGGTAGTAAAAAATCCAACTCTTTAGATTATGAATCGCAGTTAGAATTGTTCCCTGAGTTAAAACAAGTTGTAAAGGAGACAATTTTTGTTATAGAGAATGAGCAGAAACAATTTGTTGAAATCGCAGAAAATCTTGGAATAAGGAGGGAGATTGTCTGCATTAGAGAAGACATGAACGGAGAATTTACTGCAGCGGTTACTGAAGTTATCTTAGAAGGTCTTAGGTGGGTGCAACCACCATTGTTAGATAGAAAGGACGACTGCTATGGCGCCATTCAATAAGGCCAGTAATATTAATCCTAACACAAAAAAATTTGTTTATTTTGCTGCGGAGAACCTCGGCAACAAACATCAAACAATGCATGAAGAGAAGAATGCAGCAGACGATCTGCTTGACAAGATGTTGAAGGTGATCGGCAGAGAGATCCTAAGGGAAAAAACTCCGACTATTCAAGACCTTGAACGATCATTGCAAGATATATCAGCGCAGCAACAACATGAACAAAGAGACAGTACAGGAAATAAGGAGAATAGAGGACAGGAAACAGAGATCAAGGGAGACGAAATCCCGGTTTCCGGGACTCCTATTGTTGCGCAGTTAATACAAAAAGGATATCTCAAAGATTCCAACAAATGGCTTACTAGTAAGGGATTCCTAAACATCGGTGGGAAAATCTTAAGCGACGTCATGAGAGCCCTAAAAACTGGTGATTTAGGGGTGCACGAAACGACTAGTTTAGGTAGAGGAGGAATAGTTTTGGATTCAACTAGAAGTTATGAGCGAGGCGATGATATTAGACTTGTAAACGTTCCAAAGTCACTATTAAATTCTGTGCATAGACTTGCGAAGAACGGTTCTTCGCTTAAAATCCCATTAGATGTCGAAGAGGATGATTTAGAAGAGTATGAGACGCTACAAGACGTCCGAGCGGCTGTTGTTTATTGTATCGATTTAAGTTCAACCATGCGTTATTCTTCGATGTTTGGTGACATGAGTCGGATAGAAGCAGCAAAAAGAGCTCTATGGAGTCTTTTTTTACTAAACCAAAAGTTTTTCCCGTCCGATTCCATCTCCATCGTTGGTTTTGGTGCTCTTGCATCGAAGGTCGCCCCTAAGGACATACCCTATCTAAAGACATTTGAACCTGGCTCTGACTTTTTACATTACACAAATTATCAATCAGCATTTAGATTGGCAAGCAAAATGCTTCAGAAAGATGGCGCTTTAAACAAACGGATAGTGCTCATAACCGACGGCCATCCTAGCGCATGTTTCATAGATGATAAAAAAGAACAGAATAAAATTTTATCACAAAGACCATATTCTCATTTCTATATACCAGGTAAGGAGGCACTTGATTTCAATCTTGATTTTGCAGCAGGACAGCTTGTTTACCTGTGTTATCGGTACAGACAAGTTGATCAATACATCGGAGAGAAAACGATCCTCGAAGCAAGAAAGTGTCACAAGATGGGAATTGAAATAGATACGGTCATGATCAGTGATGAAGATTCGTTGTTGAGATATGTGAACGAAATGGAAAGATATGTTAAAGGCAGATCCTATTACATAAATCCAACAACAATCGATAAAGTTCTTCTTACTGATTACCTTAACAATAAGAAACTCACCATTGGATCTTGATGCTAATCGGATGAGACCAGGTCCACTTGCAAGTATTGGTTTTTATGTAAAGAGATTATCAAGACTGTACATGACGAGTAAGATGATGGAAGTCAATTATCTCGATTGGAATAACTCTATCGACATATTGACTAAGGCTTACCATACGGGACTATTTGCACTGATCATAGGCCCAAAGGGAACTGGCAAAACAACCCTTGTAAGGAAGTTTGCCTCAGATTTAAAAAAGGAGTTATATTCCGTAAATTTTAGCCTCCGTACGAGAGAATCTCATCTTATTGGTTCAAAGACTCTGGAAAAAGGGCAAATTAGTTTTGTGGAAGGGATACTCGTGAAATCTATGCGACACGGTGGTCTCTTGTACCTTGACGAGCTAAATGCAGCAGAGGCTGACGTGTTATTGCGATTAGATGAAGCACTTGATGACAGAAGACAGATAATATTAAAAGAAGCAGATGGGCAAATTATCAATGCTCATCATGATTGGTCCGTAATTGCAACGATTAATCCTCTTTCCCACGTTGGAACTAAAGAGCTACCTCCTCAGATTCTCAGCAGATTTCCGATTAGGTTGCGATTAGAATATCCTCCCGAAGAAATAGAGCTCGAGATCGTACAACGCCATACGACAGTCGATACATCTAAGATTAATGACATAAAACGTGCGATCAAACTTGCAAAGAATTTGCGCGAAGCAGCGGCTGTTGAAGAGTTATACTACAGTCCTAGTTTGAGGGAGTCAATCGCTTTTGCGAAACTTCTTAGCGCAGGAAGCAACGCAAAGCAGGCCGCAGAGATTGTGTATGCCAATGTATATGATCAGTGGGGCGAAGTTGAATATCAAAAGGTAATGGATATGATAACATCAATTTTTGTCGACTAGGGTATGCCAACACCATCGGTGCCATTAGGGCTTGATTACACACATCTGCGGAACGATGTCTTGCTTAATATTTCAACCTTCTTAAGTAGACGATGGTCTAACAATAACAAGACCATTATAATTTTAACTCAAGATAAAATGCCTTTAGCAAAAATTGATAAGAATCAGATTACATTACCCTTTCTCAATTATTATCTCGGCACTAGTTTCCAGCAATACAGGCAATGGCGAGTCGGATTGTGGCACGAATCTATGCGTATGCACCATTCAACCAAAGTCTTGAGTTATGAACACGCTTTCGGATTTCTCCTGAATACTATTGAAACCAAACGAGTTGAAATCCTAGGACTACAGGATTGGGAAGGAATGATTAAAGAGATCGTATTTAACGAAGGCATGTCTTGGTTGTCGCGACCGCTCCTTAATTCTATTTATGGAAAGTCAAAGATTATTGAAGCTTTTTCCCAGTACTTCCTTACAGGTTATCTTAAAGGCGAGTTGTACGGAAACGACTTGGAGAAAGTAAAGAAGGCATCGTCTTTTGCGAACGAAATAGTCCATGATGCGATCAAGAATGACTATCATACTGAGTGGATCGAAAGACAGATCCCACTGTTAATTAAAATGCTAGAATTAGATGCATTAACGTCCGTTGCTATCCTTGCGCCTCGGACAAGAATAATAGGTTTAGGGATGAACCAGAGCGATCTTGTGAAACAAATAGAAAAAATTGTTAGAAGGAATATTAAGGCTACTGATTTAGACAGAACCTCCAGAGAAATTATTGAAGGAAGTGACGTGCTGGGTGAATTTCAAACCCTGCTAAAAGAGAGTAAGAAAACTGAAAATAAGGGTTATGAGAGTCTGGAAAACTTCGGTTTAAGCGTTCCTGAAATGATGGATGTTGATCCATCCCCAATATATGATGCTGATTTAATCCGAAAGGTGAAGGCTAAATTCAGGGACTGGAGAACAGGTTGGATAGAACGACACGATGTGGCCGGGGAAGAATTTGATCCTGAGAGCTATGTGGAAATGTTACCTAAGAATTTTTTGACTGACCTTAAACTCTCCATCAAAACAAAAGTTGCAATCCTGCTTGACCATTCTAGCAGTATAGAGCACGTGGAATTGGAGTACAAACGAGCAACAGTTGCTCTATGCGAAGCACTGAGTTATTTGGGAATAAAATTTGCTGTTTACGCCTTCAGTACGGAATCAGGACAGGTGAAGTGTTGGATAATAAAGCCTCCAAACCTCAAATGGTCTGCAACAGGGGCGCGTAGACTGACCCAGATAAGGGCAAGCGGCGGCACACCGCTTGCAGAGATATACGGATTATTGCAGCCTATTGCAAAATCATTTAAGCCAGATATCATGGTGACTTTGACTGATGGAGAGCCATCCGACTTTGATGCGGTCCGTGAAATGGTCCTTTCATACCGGAAAATGGGTATACACATGGTAGCACTGGGATTAGGCAAGAACTTAAATGATGCAATAAGTATAGGCCATAATCTAAAATATTTGACCTATGAGAGAAGCTTAGCGGTCAGCAGATTAGAAGACATACCAAAAAAAGTGATATATTTGCTTCGTGATTAAATTAAATTCCGACGTTGGGGTTCTCCTTTTTTAATTTTTCCCAATCCTCAAGAAAAGCAGCCAAGCCCTTATCTGTTAGCGGATGGATTATCATTCTTGCCAAGATATCAGGCGGGAGCGTTACGATGTCGGCTCCAATCTCCCCTGCTTCGATAATATGGAGTGGATGCCTTACGCTAGCTACGAGGACTTCTGTGTTAAAGTGATAATTTCTAAAGATCTGAACAATTTGCTTTAGAAGATCTGTGCCGTCCTGCCCACCGTCGTCCAACCTACCGATAAAAGGGCTAACGTAAGATGCACCCGCCTTTGCAGCCAATATTGCTTGGTTGGCAGAAAAAACAAGTGTCACGTTAGTAGGGATACCCTCCTGAGCTAACTGTCTAACGGCTCTTAAACCATCAGGCATCATTGGAATTTTAACAACAACGTTTTGGCCGTACTTCATTAGCCGATGAGCTTCTTCTACCATTTCTTCTGTTTTAGTACCAATAACCTCCAGACTTACAGGACCCTTTACGATTCTAACAATTTCCCGCATCAGGGCAGCCGGATCCTCTTTCTCTTTCGACAGCAGAGTCGGATTAGTAGTGATCCCATCAATGAGCCCCATATCATTGTATTTTTTTATGGAATGTAGATTAGCAGAATCAAGAAATATTTTCATCTCCTGCTTTTACCTCTGCATTCGATAACGGTGCGTGCAATTTCGTTTATGCCTAATCCATATTTTTCTAATAGGGCATCGACCTCTTCATCCCTGGCAGATTCTCCGAATGTATCGCGTACGCCCAACCTTCTAATCGGCACTGGGTAAGTTTCCGAAGACGATTCAGCCACAGCTGATCCAAGACCCCCTATCATATTGTGTTCTTCGGCAGTTACAATCGCTCCGGTGTCCCTAGCACATTGTGCTACCAGTTGGGTGTCAATGGGTTTAATTGAAAACATATCAACAACGCGACAAGTTATCCCGTTATTTGATTTCAAAACCTTGGCTGCATCTAATGCTCTTGTAACCATTAGACCGCATGCTATAATTGTCGCATCGGAGCCGTCCCGCAAGATGTTTCCTTTGCCTATCCTGAAAATCGCGTTGTCTTCATATAGAACTTCGCTCAATGGCCTCGCAAGTCTAACATAAAATGGCCCAGGTATCATGGCTATTGAACGGATCAAATACTTTGCTGCCACGGCGTCAGCAGGGACGATTACTCGCATATTGGGTATCGCCCTCATTGTCGAAAAATCTTCGAGCTGTTGATGCGACGCGCCGTCAGGTCCCACAGTCAGACCGGCATGAGAAACAACAAGCTTGACATTCAGGTCTGGATAGCAGATGGTGTTGCGGATTTGATCAAGGCATCGTCCTGGGAGAAATGCAGCATATGTACTTGCGAACGCAATTTTGCCTGCAATTGCAAGGCCAGCTGCCACGGAAACGAGGTTCGCTTCTGCTATGCCTACATTGAAGAACCTGTCAGGATAATAGTCCCCAAATTTCTTTATCTTGAGTGAATCCGTGGTGTCAGCCCCCACGCAGACTATATTTTGATTAGATGCTCCTAATTCTACTAGTGTATCGCCGTATGCTCCTCGCATATCGGCATTTTTTTGTTCATTACTTAAGAGCATGTAGTTCTTCCTCTATCCCTAGCTCATTTGCTAGAGGAATCAATATATGTTTGCGTGTCTTCAACCAGTCGCGTCTTATACCTATAGTGTTCGCCTGCTCTAGGAGCTTTCTCTCCAACGCCACATTTACCTTGTACCTTAGCTGGATAATTGCGCCATGGATATCCCCACTGCCATATACCGCGTTTCCGGCTACGAATATTCTAGCTCCAGCCTCATAGACTGCTTGCAACATAGTAGCATCAATGCCACCATCGGCTTCGATGTACCCTAAGAATCCGTGTTCTCTTAGCTTTTGATTTATTAGCCGGATTTTTGATAAGACTTCTGGGATGAATTTTTGGCCTGCAAAGCCTGGATTTACCGACATTATTAGCACGACATCGACATCCTGCAGGTGGGGAAAAAGCCAATTTGGAAGATCTGTAGATGGATTTAGTGCAATACCTGGGCTGATTCCGTTCGAAAGTAATCTATGAGTAATCTGCGCAAATTCACTTTCACTACATGTCTCTGCATGAACACTAACTATATCACATCTAGCATCAATATAATCTTGGATATGAGCCAACGGATTTTCAATCATAAGATGAGCATCAAATGGTAATGTGGTGATATGCCTTAGTTGTTTTATTGTATCTGAATAGAATGTAGTATTAGGCACAAATCTACCATCCATGATATCCAGATGTATGATGTCGGCTCCTCCCCGTTCTGCGCTTCGTATCTTCTCTTCGTAATTTTCTTGCTGCCCAGCTATAATAGATGGCGCAATTAGGCATTCACTTCTAAGTTCTTCTAATAATAAAGGAGTGTGTTCTATTGGCGGAGCCTTTCCGTGCCACTGCGGATTGTTCGTCATATGTTTGATGCCGTTCCCTTTAACAGTGTTTGCTATAATTATAGTCGGACTATCTTTTGCCTCACTTGCTTTGTTTAGAGCATCAATTATCTGTTCAACATTGTGACCACCTATCTCGATTACATTCCAATTGAATGCGGACCATTTATCACGAGTCGGATCGAGAGGCATGATATCTTCCGTGAAACCGTCCTGTTGGATGCGGTTGCGATCTAGTATGGCTACTAGGTTATGCAGTTTGAACTTGGCAGCAGCCATTGCTGCTTCCCAGATCTGACCTTCGTTTGATTCTCCGTCACCTATTAGAGTATAAACACGATTTTTTTTACCATCCAGCCTATTTGCCAGCGCTATCCCTATCGACACTGAAAGACCAATTCCCTCCGAGCCTCCTGAAAACTCAGTTCCTGGTACACTTTGGTGGGTCTCCTTCTGAGTGTATCTAACCGGATGACCCTGTAGTCTGCTCCCGAGCTTACGCAAAGTCTTCATTTCAGTGGGTGGAAAGTAACCGGCAATCGCCAGTGTTGCAAAGAACCCCGGAGCCGAATGTCCTTTTGAGTTTATAAAATAGTCCCTCTCGCTCCAATCTGGCATTGTTGGTAAATGATTCATCTTTCGAAAATAAAGAACGCCCATGAGCTCCGCAGCTGAAAATGATGCGCCAGGATGACCAGAGCCAGCTTCAGCAATTCCTTGAATAGCCAGCATACGGACGCTGCATATCTTCCTCTTAAGATCAAGGTAGCGCATTCTAAAACCCATTATGAGGATCGCAACCATTCAAATTTTTTCAGATCATATGAAGTGCGGCCACAGGGAAAATAAAAAGATATATGTAAAGGCACCCAACCATCTCTATTGCTTCCGCTATTTAGGAGCAGTTTACAGCGTACGGGTCTTTAAGATAATTTAAAATAATTAAATGATTACAAGTTAGCATGGTTAGTGTTATAGTACAAGAGGCTAAGATTGACCAGATGCAAACTGCACTCCTAGTCATTGGCATTTTCGAAAACGAACGTGATTTTTTCAAGTCAAAAGGATTGAATTCTACAATAACCGCTGCGATCATAGAGCTCATCGAAAATAAAGAATTCAAAAGAAGCTTTGGATCAAATATAATTTTCCATATGATGGGCAAAGGATTGATAAAAAAAATTATGCTAATAGGTCTTGGAACGAGAGAAAAATTTACGTACGAAAATGCAAGAATTATCGCCGGTAAAGCAGCTCTGGAGGCTAAGGAACTAGGCGTCGAAGAATTCTGCATTTTACCCTTTATGGATGTGGATGAAGCTTTAATAGAAGCGATTTCTGAAGGTGTTCTTCTTTCGCTATATACCTTCAACCGATACAAGACAAGCGGAAAGCAGGCTACTACTATCCCTGCGCAGGCTACAATCGTGGTTAATTCAGATTCTGCGAAATTCCAGGCTGTGGTAGACATAGTAAATTTGATAACACAGGCGGTCAATTATGCGCGTGATTTAAGTAACCTCCCGCCTAATGAATGTCCCCCTTCACAAATAGCCAGTCTCGCGTTGGCACTTGATGGTGAATACGGGATAAAAACTCGGATTTTAGAACGGTATGAGATGGAATCTATCGGACTAAACGGAATAGTTTCAGTGGGAAAAGGAAGCAATAATCCGCCTAAATTGATAATTTTGGAATATTATGGAAATGTGGATCATCACAAACCATATCTTTTGGTTGGAAAGGCTGTTACGTTCGACACGGGAGGCATATCCTTGAAACCTGGTGATAGAATGGATGAAATGAAATTTGATAAATGTGGAGGCTGCAGCATTCTCGGAATACTAAAAGCAATAGCATCGTTGGGTCTTCCAGTAAATGTTATAGGGATAATCCCTTCGGTTGAAAATATGCCTTCCAGCACTTCGTACAGGCCTGGGGACATAATTCGGATGTACAATGGCAAGACTGTGGAGATCTTGAACACGGATGCGGAGGGCAGAATTATTCTCGCGGATGCAATGGCATACGGTGTTGCAATATTCAATCCTCAGGCAATTATCGATCTAGCCACTCTTACTGGTGCGTGCGTTATTGCTCTTGGTGCTAATGTTGCGGCTGTAATAGGGACGAGCAAGTACCTCGCAGAGAGATTGAGCAAAATATCTGAAAAGACAGGAGAAAGAATATGGGGTCTCCCATTACATGACGAATACTATGAACAGATAAAGAGTACTGTAGCTGATCTTAAGAATATCGGCGGTAGACCAGGTGGTGCGATTACAGCAGCAGCATTTTTGTCCAATTTCACAAATGATATTCCTTGGGTACACTTAGATATTGCAGGAACCGCATGGACTCAAGAAGGAACTTTTGAGCGAAGCTACAATCCTAAGGGCGCAACAGGATTTGGTATTCGCACTGTGGTAAAATTTCTGATGGAGGTTCCTAATAAGTAACCTTAAATGGTTCATGTCCAGATTGTTGTTCGAAATAATTGGTTTACGCCACAAAAGCAAAGTATTACTAAATGCGAGTCAAGTTGGTGATTGTATATATTTCGATGTCCATCCAGGTATTAATGCCTAACTTTTTTCAGACAAAAATTGGAAAATTAGATGTTTTAGCTGTAAAACCCACTTTGACGAACTTAACTCGCTGCGTCTTCATTAAAATATGGATCAAATCAAGCGCCAGCACTGCTGCTTCCCAACCGCTCACGCAGGTAAGTAACACAGCAGCGAAGACAGGTTTGACTTCCGGGTTCGGAATGGGACCGGGTCGCACCCTGCCTCTATGACCGGCTTACTGGTATTAGTGTCGGAGGGTCAAATTAACCTTGCTCTAGATATGCCTGTTATATCACAGACTACTTTATTCAGCACCTATTAAACCTAATAGATCAAACCCTTCAGCAGATTTTGCCTCAAATTGCACAATTGAGATCAAGTGCTCGTCAGGATCTACAAATATGGCATGTTTTCCAAATGGTTCTTCTCTAGGTTCTTTGAAAAATTTTACATTCTTTTCTTTTAATCGTTTAACAGTAGTGTCAAGATCGTTTACCATAAAACCTACCAGTATAGTTGGAGCAGCTTTTGTTTTTTCTGTCTTTTTTGCCGGGTGTAAAGCCAAAATGGTACCATTGCTGAAAAATTCAGTCCAATCTTCCGATTGATGCTTCAAAGGAAGTTCGAGAATACCTTTATAGAATTCTATAGATTTTTTCATATCTGCCACTAAGAGAATTATCGCTCCCAGCTTGGTGAGCATCACTAAGTTACACCGTTTTGAATTTACGTAGGCCGCATTAAGAACTTATCGCTAAGGGAACAAAAATGACTTGGAAAACACATCATAATCATAATAATAAACATCATCATGACTGAGAGACTCGAGTGTAATATTGTAATATTGCATTATATACATCTACGTTAAAAATACATGCGTGCACCCTGAAAAACTGTTCTTCATCTACGTTGCAAAAAACGAAGAATGGGAGAAAAGGCAGAGTGAGGATTGGGATTACGTTTCATCGATGTCTAGATTTTACCGCTGGTGGATTAAACGCAATTTTGAGCTAGATTTCAACGTGGAAGCTGAAATCCTACCTGTGATTCCGGGTAAGCTGTTTGATAGAATGTCCATAAGTTATCTTAGTAGGGATCACCTTGAACGTGGTAAATCAGTTTACCATTTTTATTTGACATACTTCAAGCCTTTCTGGACAGACTGTCAGACCGAAGGATATGCCGCGGAAAATTTTGGAATGATTTATTGGAAGAGACTGGAAGCGCCTGTTTCAGACTCTAAGCGAGTTAAGTTCTTTGCTGATATGAACTGCGCAAAGCTCTCTCATGTGTTATGTCACGAAGTGTTACGAGTGCTAGGGAAGAAGAGAAAGGAATATTTTGATTCAATCCATGATCTGTGGGATCGTCATGTTCACAAGGATCTACCGTACATTTACTACAATGAACGATTTAGAATAGTCCTCAAGGAAAGTTCCTATCGATATGTAACGATTGATGTAAAGCATATTCATTGACGATATAGAGAACAATTATGTATCTCTGCACAGCCATGTATATAGCTGAGGTTAACGTTGTTCATAAAATTCGGGGCTATTCTCTCTTCGGTCGGAGCCATACTACTCGTTACCCTAGCGGCCATTTTGCTTGTCTATCCTATTGTCAAGAACTGTCATGAGCGGAAATGCACGTTTACTTCTTCTGCACCCAGCCCCCTTAACTCTTTCGTTAAACCGGTTTTCCTAGCAACCTCTCTCGTCATAATTGCAGCAGGAGTAGCATTAATTAGATTTGGATCATGGTATCAATACAAGTCTAGAAAGGCAGAAAATGGTATGCCATAGTATCTGGACAAGATAAACCTGAGCAAATCCATAACGTTCAAACATCGTCATGTGGAATGTTAAAAAGCTAGTTACAGCCTACTTAATAACTCGGGTGAAGTTGGAGTGACTGAATATGATAGTGGTGCATACTCTGTGCATTTTGCTCATTTTGCAGCCAAGTTGGAAGCTCATCTGATCAGGTTCGGTGTAACGTGCGCAGATGCGGATTCAATCATAGAGGAAAGTTCTATCATTTACTTTGAAAAGTTAGGTTCTGCAAAGAAAAAGCTTTTGAAGTTTGTCAGAAAGGAGGATCCCGCAAAAGTCTTTGTTGATTCAGCTTACCGAGCAATCGAAAGACACATACCAGAAGCAAATAATAGTTTTGGTTCCCATATCGAACTGTCAAAGTGCATCCATCAAACTCATTAATGTGTGTATCCTGCCGCCCTAAAGTAGATGCTGCTATAATGAAGTGGGGCCGAAGGGATTTATCCTGACCAAGCGCAGACTTATAGTCAATTGAACCCTTGACCCACGGGTTTCTTCTAATCCTAGCCTTATATTCGTTAGATCTGGAGCCCGTTGCGATGCCGGGCTTCGCTACGACCCCACAGTGGCATCCGGTAAATATCATGATGATATATCTCTATAAGTCTTCCGAGCTTGTTCCAGGATAGGGCGTCTTACTTCGAGTTGTTTCAGAAAGAGATAAATAATTTTGGGATATATCAACGACATTGACTGGAGAGACTCAGCTTCGGGCTAGACGGACAAGAATCAAAATCTTGCGGGCGATCGCGGATAAGAACGGATCGGCATGTTTCTCAGAAATTAGAAATGCGACCGGCCTTTCTACCGGTTCCATCTATTACCATCTGGACAGGATGGGAAATTATGTTAATAAGGACTCAAAACATTATACTCTTACTCAGGAGGGCTTACAAATGCTTCGCGAACTTGATAGCAAATCTTCCTCTTCTCCGACCTATAAGACCCATGAGGTTCCATTTGGTGCCTCTGAGGCTCAGATTGGACGGAATGTCAAGCAGATTGGTCCCGTCGGAGCATTCATTAGTGAATATTCATCGGTATTCGTTCTTGGACTGGTTATTATCCTTGTCCCCGTCGGCTTATTTGAGAATTTCCATATAATTTTTCCCAACTTATCCACAGCCGCGAAAATGATCGCAAATGCCACCATGATCTCTTCGCTTTCCATCGCTGCGCTCCTTTCTATTTCTTTTGTTGTAATGTTAAAAAGACAAATTCTTCCCAACGGATACAGAGGAATAATGTTATCTGCATTAACAGTATTGGCGGTTTTGGTGGTTAACATTCTAATCTTTTCTGGTCTTGGGACACAAATCGGGATGAGTTCCTTTACATTCTAATCAGCAATAAAGAATAGAGATTATATCAAGGATATTGTGTTAAGTAATAGTGCGAGTTACTACTTAAAACACTAGATCAAGTTTCGATTATTCTTTCTCCAGTGGAGATCAATTCTCCAACTTGGTTATAGAGCTGTACAAAACGCATACCCTTCTGCGTTATCCTGTAGATCCGTTCTGCTTTACTATATTCTATTAGACCATTTTCAAGTAGCACGGCTAAATACTCCTTTAATTGAGCATAGGAAAGAAAGGCTCTATACATTATTTTTGTCTTCGCTGCACCACCATTCGCTGCTTCCAAAATCAGTGCCGCTATATCAGTTCTACTCCTATATTTCACTAGAGAAAGAGAACGTTGTATGCCGATAAAAGGACATTGAGTAATTGCTGTAGTAAATTTTTCTATCAAATGGATCAGGTCTGGCATCCTGCTGTAGTCTCTAATTGAAGACTACCTGCTGCTCATTAAGGATAAATATAATATGCTTCATAATTTATTGTTGACTAGCTAGGATTTCTTGCTTACATTTCCCACGCCACGTCATTGGCTGGAAGTCAGATTTCATTCTTAGATCACCATCTTCTAGACGCGAACCTGTTTGTAGTATATCCTTTTTCGCTCATAGCTAGTGAGACAAAACGCCATTTTTTGTCTAATCCCTTCGACGTTCCAATCCTTTTGGTTGCTCTTATACCTGGAGGCTTGACTCCAAATTCTATGTGTATATCACTCTTCGGATCTGTCATATCTTCGCCATTCAATGACTGTTGGATGTTAAGTGCTTGACTGAGCTTCCCAGGTCCAGATGTCAATGATAATTCTTCACAATTTCTACGAAAAATTTTCATCGGCCTAATGCCCTCTACTGGTTGTAATGCTCTGATCAGTACGGCACCAGCTTCAATTTCAAGAGGCTTTGCTGAAACATTCAAGCAAAAATGATTACCGTAAATAAAATAAATATATGCTCTACCCGGTTCTCCGAACATTACAGCGTTTCTAAGCGTTAAACCTCTAAATGCATGACTGGCAGCATCTTCGTTAAAGCCGTATGCCTCCGTTTCAATAATTATGCCACAGAGTCGCTTGGACTTTTCCTGACCACGGGAGATTATACGGACCACTTTGTTACCAAGCAATTCCTTGGCCACAAGCTCAGTAGACCGATCATAAAAAGAGCGATCCGGACAAATCATAAGTAACCCTGTTTGCTACAAGTAAAATGTATCGACATCTGCTAACGGCCCTCAGTCAGTATCTTAGGCACGTGAAATAAATTTTACTTATCATGAGCCACTGCTTGACGCCAATGGGTCCGACCATAAGAGGTCTAACTCATCTATGGTGCAGTTCTGTGGACCATACGGCCATTACATCCCCAATTTTCGGTGCTACTTCATGACTCCTAGTTCTGTTTTACTATTTTTCATACTATGGTACAACACATATTTAGAATTGAACTAGATTCCGATATTCTCGGTATCTCATCTGAACATCATCTTGGGTAACCGAGAGGAGTCTTCTAATGCCAAAATCCTCAACAGCAAATGAGCCCATTACATTTCCATATACTACTCCTTCCTTCATCGTATTGAAGGTCAGACTGTTTTGCTTTGCAATATATCCTATGAAGCCGCCTGCAAAAGCGTCTCCGGCGCCCGTAGGATCCACTATCTCTTCTAACGGAAATGCTGGAGCAGGAAACACTATATTTTCTGCGATCAATAATGATCCATGTTCTCCTTTTTTAATAATTACAAACCGTGGCCCCCACGAAATTATTGTTTTTGCGCATTTCACTAGGTTTGTGTTTTTACATAGTAATCTGGCCTCATCGTCATTAATTACTACTCCATCTACAGCACTCATCATCTTTACTACATTATCGTGGCAGTTCAAGATCCAGTATTCTATTGTGTCACAGACTACCAGTTTAGGATCGGAGAAGTATTCTAGTATCTTCATATTTTGACGTGGATCGTTGTTGGCTAGATAAATATATTCAGACTTCATATATTCATCGGGAATTACTGGTTCGAATTGTGCGATCACATTCAACTCCGTCTTATTGGAGGTTCTATGAGATAGATCGTAATCGAAGGAAGAATCATAATGGAAAGTTTTTCCACCATTCTCAGTGACAATACCTCTTGTATCAACTCGCTTGTCAATGATGGTTCGGTACTCTGCTGGAAAATCTGACCCAACTATGCCAACTATTGAAGTATTGGTGAACATGCTGGAGGAAAGGGATGCGAAGGTGGCTGCTCCCCCCAAAATCTTTGTTTCGGTCTTGAAAGGAGTACGAGTAGTGTCTAAGGCTATCGTTCCGAACACGGTTAACATATGTCTGCGGAAGTTTATTCATCAAAACTAATAAATTTTAAGAAAAACAAGTTCCCGTAAAGTTTGCATTCAAAAGATTACTCAGAAAACATAGTGGTTAATAACGAGTGTAACCGATCTCCTGACGACGAATGCGATTAATAGTGGCAATAACAGGCAGTTCAGGTGTAATCTACGGGATCAAAGTGATGGAGGCTCTACTTAAAATAAAGATCGAGACCCATTTGATAATTAGTCAATGGGGAGAAAGAAACGTTCAAATCGAAACCGATAGATCTCTTGAATCTGTGAAGTCTCTTGCCACTAGACATTACAACAATGACAACATGGCCGCTCCAATCTCCAGCGGCTCCTTTAAAACTGACGGGATGGCTATTGTTCCGTGTAGTATGAAAACCTTGTCTAGTATTGCAAATGGATATGACGATAATCTGGTTTCTCGCGCAGCCGGAGTCTGCATTAAGGAATCAAGGAGGCTAGTGATTGTTCCAAGAGAAACACCCCTATCAAAGATTCATTTGCAAAATATGACAAGGCTTGCAGACATAGGAGTCATAGTTTTGCCTGCGATGCCAGGATTTTATCATAGACCAAAATCCATGGATGACCTGATAGCTCATATCGTAGGCAAGATCCTAGACCAGTTTGGCATCGAACACAATATTTTCACGAGATGGGGAGAAGCGGGTTGACCGTAGCATTTCTTGGCAACTACTAAACCAGGCAGTTTTAATGGTTGCTCTGTTAGGACTCCTATGCTAATTTCACGATTGATATATATGGTCGGGCTCATGGTAATCTCAAGGGATTTATTACACTTTCTATAGTACAGACTAGCGGACGGTGGTATGGAATAGCACGATACACAAAAAAATACTCTACAGATCGCTCAATGGATTTTTTCATTCCTCTGTTGAGTTTGCTGTTTCTCGGAGTAATGTATATCTTAATAACACGAATAAACCAAAGTTATTCTGGGTTCCTACTGGTTTCGGCAGCGTCTGTTTTGATGATTTATTGGGTCAGAGAATTGAAACGAACAGTGAAAGACGAGGATTCAAAACCATTGCCAGGGGATGGTGACACGAAGGACTGGGTTTATGATCTGATAAAGAATAAAAATGAAATGGTATTTGTAGCCGAAGTCCCTGGACCAGAAGAACAGATTGATATTAGGTTAACAATTGGAACCCTTCACGTGAAAAGTGGTCAGAATTTTTCCAAGACTATTCCACTCGATCTAACTGAAGAGATGTATATATCGGATTTTAAATATCGAAATGGCATACTTACCATAAAAATCAACAAAGTTGATTATTGAGAATTTTCTTCCCATAATTTCATTTTATCATACTTTGCCTTTCGTCTTGCTGCTTGTAGCATGTTGTACACACTTTTGTGTGAGCTACCCTTAGAGAGCATGGATATTGCCTCGATGCCCATTCTAATTTCTTGAAATGAGCCGATCAAACCAACAGTATGTCCATATACTGAGACGTACGCCCCAGTCAACTCTTCTATCGTTTTCCTGGACTTTCCTGCTTTGCCTATAATTCGTCCTTTGATTCTCTGCATCGAATTGGCTGATTTACCTGCATAATCTCTAATATCCATGAGCTGCAGCAAATCCTCGGCCAGTAAGCGATATGCACGTTCGGGTGAAAATCCCTTCGAAATGGCCAAAATTATTTCTATCGCCTTAAATGGTTCCGCATTGGTTAAGGGAGATGGGCTGGAAGAAACGAGTGCATCACCATTCTCGCCATCTATTTCAATTATGACATTGCATTTTTGCTCAATTTCTTCTTTCACTCTCCCCCCTTTGCCGATAATTACACCTATTCTATCTTGAGGAATTTTGATTATTTGTTCAAAGCTCATTTTCAATATCTGTCTCCTGGTCGGATCTAGTGTTAACCTTTACGCATTTGTTATCCATACTGGAATTTATAAATCATCAAGAAAGGTACTCCTGAAATTCTTTTTATACTCGCTTCTTTTGCAAGTTTTAATTTTATTGCACGATCAACAATTCTGTGGCCAACTAAATTCGCAATCGAACAATCCAACAATAGTTTTTCCGCGACTAAATCTTCAATTATCTCTTGTTGAAAGTATTCTTTTGTAAGATAGATGACATATTTATCTTGTTCGATTTGTGTCCCTATCAATTCCAAGTCGCAAATATTGACCATTGATGACCCTCGATAGCCCATCCTCCTCATCGCATATTTTCCGCCGACTGCTCCAATTCTGGACAAGCACTGAGAGGTAAGTGTAAACGCAGATTTAAGTTAGTGTGTTGACTTGCGAACTATTCCAAGTCATTTTTCCCCAAGAAAAACCATCCAGGCTTACGATTCATTCGTCAACTCTAAATGATGACGTCCCATCGTTGTTGAGATAGTCTGATTCCAAAAAGAGGGAAGATAGGTTAAGCTATTTTATTTTAAATAATACCGGCAATGGCATGTATTTACTAGTGGCAACAATTATTCCAATGGTTGCTATTGCGAATACTGCAACAGCAACGGTTGCGAATTCCGGCACTACGTGAGTACCAGTGATTTCGATTACCGATGTACCGTTATCGAAGCCAACCATCAACGTTCTTGACTGTGCGTTAGTTCTTATTTCGTCGTCTAACGCATACTGACCGTCTTCAAATACTGCGAAGTTATCGTCTACATTTCCTTGTTTTTTAGAGTCTATAACATCCCGGGGAAGTTCAATAATTAATTTTCCATTTGATGTAGATGAGACGTTTACGAGAAGGGTCGTATTGTCCTTCTCCGCCGAGATGCCAGCGAGCTTACCACCTGTAATCTGATACTTTATGGGATACGCTTTATTACCTAACTTCAAGTTGATAATAGCATTGCTGGCTGTCACGGAACCTTGATTATTTAACTCTTTATTTGCGCCGATGGTATTTTGCGCATAAGCGAGTTGGAAAGATATGATAATCACAGATATTGTGGCAAGTTCGATCACAGATAGGACTATTGCCACTGCCTTTGTAGCTTGCCATTTTTTTCCTTTTATTTCCTCGAACTGCCGTCTTTCTGTCAACTATGAATATCTACCTTCTAAAACTTTGTATGGTCTTAAAACTTTTGTGCTATCTACGGAACTAACTTAACGTGATTTCCAATCGTTGATTTACCAGAATGTCTTTTTATCGGCATATCTTCTCTCTCTTTAATCTCTTAGTCTCTTTCTTTAATCGCATGGTGGCTTTTGAGATGCCCTCGTTCGATACCTTCCGTACTCCATCAACATACCGAAAATGATACATCTCACTACTGCCAAGGCATCGACACCGCCGGCGGCCGCATAAATCGTCTATGTATTCATTGAAATTAATATAAATAATACTTCTTAAATGGGAGTCCCAGGTATTTCGAACCCAAAGTACTTCGGTTGTTGCAGAGCATATTTTTAAGTACCTCTCTACGGCAAAGATAGAATATGCGTAGATAGTTGCCTTAACTCGACATAGTTGCCCTGTCGTCGAATCGTTACTTAAAAATTAAAGTGTTTTTCTTTAACAACATCCTTATCTGAAAAATAACCATAGTTACTATAAGCCAAATAATAGGAACACTACATGATATCAATTTGGTGGTCGATATTGGCTCTCTCGCCTCTACAGCAACTTCTGTAGGCTTTGGAGGCATTACTGGTTTTCTAATTGGGTACGCAATTAAAAAAGTCGTAAAAGTCATATTGGTGATAGTGGGATTAGTATTTGTTGCGTTTGTGTTTCTCGAATACCAAAAACTAATAACCGTGAACTGGAACAAGATTCAAGCAAGTACTATCGCGGCCTTTGGAAATGCAACGTCGGGCCAACTTCTTTCACGCAGCGGCATCCCTGGCACTGATCATATCGCCTCTTCAATGAGCAATTTCGGCATACCTTTAACCGGTAGCCTCACTGCCGGGTTGGTTTTAGGCTTCATAAGAGGTTAGGATTTCTCTGCACAGAATGCTAGATACTGGAGACATATTCATGGAAATAACAGCTGGACTTTAGATGACACTATGAACTTACCGCAATCAGCTATAATACCTTAGTGTCATTGTCCAATTCTATAATAAAATCTATTTCTACTGCACTATCGAGTGGAAGACTACTCATTCCGACAGCGACTCTGCTATGCTTCCCTTTTTCACCGAAAAGCTCTACAAGAAAATCCGATGCACCGTTAATAACTTCAGGGTGGCTACCAAAAGACGCATCGCTATTGACAAAGCCGGATAATTTGACAAACCGTTTTATATCGTCAAGATTATGATGTGCATCTTTCATATGCGCTAGTGCGTTTATGGTGCAGAGTTTTGCTGCCTGCTTGCCATCACTTATAGAAATGTCTCTGCCCACCTTTCCCTTGAATTTGACTTTTAGAGGATTTGAACCTAGTTCAATAGGCAATTGACCAGACACAAACACGAGACTTCCAGTTTTGACTACTGGCTCATAAGAGCCTGCAGTCTTCGGAGGCCTTTGCAATGTTATGCCAAGTAAATTTAGCTTTTCTTCTATCATAATTTTAATCGTAGCTTCATACTTTAATAACAGATCTTGAAATATATGGATTGGTTAGCTGATCGACCCATCTGCATCGAAAACATTATCAAAGCAATATTTTTAAAAGCAATAAAACAATTCCCGGTAATATGGAAGCAGCTCCTGATGAGCGATCACTTCGCAGGTACAACAACCTTATCCCTGTTGGTTTGACGATTCTAGTTATGTGGATTCGCTTGCTACGGTAGTAATTTTATGGGTATGGTTTGGACATATAGGACCAACCTACTCTTCAGACACTTGAATACACCAACAGAAAACGTTAATGCAGCATTATGGCCTGCCACCTCAGCCTATCATAACCGATCCTAAGGCACACCTCACTCCCCCCTCGCTTAGAGACGTTAAGAATAATACTGTGAACAGCAACAAACAAACCTAGACAATTTCGGTAAGATTCTACAAATAGCAGTTCATCGATGTTCGTAACTACGGCGCAATGAAAGACATTCTATCTGAAAATTCCTCAAAGGGACGGATCAGAGTAAGTTACTACTTAGTGCAGATCAACTTAATGAAATTGCCGAATAAATAGGGTTAGTCTCTTAGAAAGACCTTTCAGTCGGATAGTGTATTGTAGAATATTTTTAGCTGACTTCGCTAATTTAGCTTGCATCTTAGATTAAGCTGCAGATCATTTAATGTTCTATATGCAGGTTGATAGTGAAGACATCAATTCCTCACGACCAATAACATGTGAGACCCACAATAAAGTATGCCGGCTAATTAGCACTACTAACAGATGCCCTTGTTGTGACAAACGGGTCTGCCTTTGCGACTATACCCTCTAGAAACGAATGTTATTAAGAGATGACAGATGACAGTTAGGAATTAAGGTCAATGTAATGGGTACTCTTAACACCGAAAGTTGCCAGTTTATTCAGTTAACTTTCAATAGAGTTCCTTGAGTACTTAATTAGGAAAAAAAATGAGAACACAATTCTCCCGCCATTTAGTATGTCCACAACATACTGATAAACAAATTCGTCTTTCATTGGAGTCTTTTCAAGGCAAAGATAATGAATGTGAAGAGGGCTTTCTTAAATGCGATACATGTCAAACAATGTACCCAATAGTAGAAGGAGTAGCGATAGTAGTAAAAAACTTTGTAAAATACGCCGAGTGTCGTGTGGCAACTTTCGGCAACTTGATACTGAATAGCAAAACGGACAAGATGAAAAACTTTCTCAAAGCCTATGGAGGGCAGATTACGTCAGGGCAAGCCATGAATGATCGATATGAAGAAGGAGGACCCTGGTTTGTTCCCTATCGATGGGTTCAATATGATCATTCGTCTGAGGATAGACTTCTAAGTACACTCAAATGGCACATAAAGCCGAATGAATTCTATAACAGAATCGTGCATGCAGTCAGCCCAAAAACGGATGGAATTGCTCTTGATATGGGGTGTTCTATGGGATATAGTACCCTACAGCTCGCAAAAAAGTATGCGTTTGTAGTTGGTATTGATCTATCCTTCTCCTTTATCAAGGAGGCCAGGAGAAGATTGGTGACGTCGCAACAAGAAAATGTTGAGTTTTGTGTAGCAGATTCATTACACGCGCCATTTAATTATATGAAATTTGACCTGATACTAGCACTTAATTTATTAGAATTTGTCCAAGCGACTGACCTACTTTCATCTATCCACTGGCTATTAAAGCCTCATGCGCTAGTCTTATTCGCTGACCCTTACGATTATAACCGACAGTCACACCCAAGTCAAAAAGTTGATGCCCAGATCTTCAGGACCATGGTAGAGAATTCAGGTTTTGAATTAGTGCAAAAGACTAAGACAGAATCTCATATACCGTGGATAATAAAAATAAATGAAAGAGCTTATTTGTTTTATTTTGTAGACTACGTTATGGCAAAAAAACTTTCAAAACATAAAGTCTAGTAATATTTCATTCTTTCTAGAAGAAATAAGTCAAGGTGGTGCTTAAACTAAATTTCCTTCACAGTTAATCCATGGGGCATTTATGCTAATTTTTCGTATTGGGAATTTATGTCCATGAATCCGCCAAATGCCAAGAACTCGATCGTCTCTTCGCCGTTATTTGTTATGGTATGCTCCGTTCTTTCTGGAATATAGATAATGTCTCTGTCTCTGAACAGACTTTCTCCGTACCCTATTCTGATCTTGCCCTTTCCGTTGATAATATAATACAATTCTTCATGATCCTGGTGCTGATGCGTTTCGTAGGAAAGAGTGGGCTGTAAGTGAGATGAAGAAACGTACGTGATCGCTTTAAGGCACTTATGTTTTTCTTCAACCTCAGCATCTATGTCGCCGCTGGTTTTGTTAACCATAGAAAGTAATCTCCAATCGACCCCGCTCTTGTGTGCTATAGTAGGATAAACATCTCTCCAGTTTCTACCGACTATCATATTAATTGTGAGGTCGTAATCATATAACTCCATAACTAGAACAATAATTCTAAGTTTTCGGAATAATTCTAAGCATCCTCATCTACACGCGATAACAGCTACAAATAACGAAGATTGCTACAAGCATTTGGAAGAGACTAGCACCTATGCTAGTATACAACATTCGAGGAGGTGAACATATTTTGTTAAGATGCAGACAGTCTAAAAACATGTTCAAATTTCGATTGGGTTTGTATTTTGCTCATGGTACATAAATAAGATTTGAAAGATTTAGCAGGAGCGAATATGACCAGGCTGAGACTAGGATTTTTTCGTTGGAAGCCTGTTAATATCATGTCATTGTCCGTATAGAAGGTTCATGCAGTTTGAATGTAAACATTCATAAATTATAATTATCGAGTTTCCTCGTTCGTGCAAAGAGATTCGCAAACGCTAGAGGCGAAAAAGGCTTTCGGGCTACTTTTTATAGCCGTATCCGTCGCAGTAGTCGTTGGCACGCTTCTTAGTGAAGTCGCAGCCAAATATAACGCTCCAGTATATTATATTGCTCTAGTTTGGCTGGCTAGTTTCGGAGTTACATTTGGAGCAAATTTTAGGAAATTTCGTAGAGTGATTGTTTCTGTACGCACTCGAATGAGAAATAGTATGAAATGGCCTTCTAGTGCAAAGGCTATAAACGGACTATGTTGGGCTACTCCCTTCGCTTTGATAGGCGTGTTTCCGTCAATGTACCAGTACCTGATCCTCGTCGGCATAGGCTTAGGGAATTTGTCTACTTATCTACTGATGAAAAAATACAATGGCCTTAACAACCGTGAACAAATGATCGTCGGTTTGATTTCTCTTGCTTCGGTTCCTATTTCGATATTGATTGATATGACTCTATTTGTTTCGAAGCATGATCTTGCTGTTTTTTTATCTCGAATCTTGATAGGTTTAGCTTATGCAGTTGGGGGAATTTATGCGCTCCTAATAAAAGAGTAACAAACGAATTTGTTCAGATTTTTGTATACTTAAGAGGCAATGAAGCCTGAAGTAGAGTCACATGATTCCCATGAGTATGGTTGATGACGCGTCTCAGCAGTACCAATAGGATTGTCAATTAGATACTGGATGAATGATTTTTATATGTCACGTTCACCTTTGCCTAATTGTTTACTATAGATACTGATAGGAATTTGCAAAGGGCAGTGACTGATCTTACAATACAGCTCTTTGGCCATGTAATTGTATTATTTAACGAAGCCAAGACAAAACTTATTTATCACAGGCGAGCCTCTTTGACCAACACACTTTTAATTTTGTGATCGAGTGGTAGATTATGGGAATGTCGCACCGTGTCGCAATCGTGCAAATGAAGTCATCGTCGAACAAAGAAGAAAATCTAAAGATTTCGGTAGATTTTATCAAAGAAGCGGCAAGAAGGAAGGCACGTCTGATATGCTTCCCTGAATTTCAGATGGCGTTTTCAGCTAGGCAATCTTCGAAACAATTGGCGGAGATAGCAGAGTCAGCGAAAAACGGCAAATTTATCTTGAAACTATGTAGCACAGCAAGGAGCTATAATATCAACATTGTGGCAACAATCTATGAAAAAAGCGATAGACTTTCTGAAAATCGTGTATATGACACGGCTGTTTTGATAAACAGTAAAGGAAAAATCATCTCACATTATCGAAAAGTACATCTATATGATGCGTTAGGATCCAAAGAATCTCTTAAACTGATTGCTGGCGATAGTATTGAAGCGCCTAACCACACATCGGCTGGAACTATTGGTTTGATGATTTGTTATGATATACGCTTTCCCGAAATGTCTAGGATCTTAGCAGTGCAAGGCGCTGAAATTCTAGCCGCTCCTTCGGCATGGTTTCAAGGAGTTATGAAGGAAGAACATTGGGAAACAATTCTCAAAGCCAGATCTATCGAGAATGGCATCTACATGGCGGCTCCAGATCAAGTAGGCAGTATCTTCTCCGGAAGGAGCATGGTTATAGACCCATTTGGTACGGTAATATTGGACATGGGAAATAGAGAAGGGATGGAAGTTGTTGAAATCGATATATCTAGAGTACAAAACGTTCGAAAATCACTTCCTCTTTTGAAAAATCGTCGAACCGACGTATATCGTAACCATATTAGTGCGTTCACATAACGCTCAAGCTGTCTTGTTTCTTTATAATAGACATTGGTGCCGATTCTAGCTCCAGCACAAGGCAAGTAACATCTACCTTCTCAGCTATTCGAATGATCAACTGCTCAACAAGGCTGGCGCTGGTTGGTAAAGAACGGTGACACAGAATATTCATCGTTATCCGGCCTACTATAACCTTTTTATAACTCGAACAGGTAGTTTTTAATAAATGCAAAATAAGGTTTGCGTTCTCGGTGCAGGCAGTACCAAATACGGTAAATTAAACGAAGGCATTATCGAAATTGCATTGAAGGCGTCTATAGACGCAATTGATTCAGCTGGTATTACACCTAAGGATATTCAGGCAGGGTACATTTCAAATGTTTTTGGGGTGACCGATAGGCAAGTCCATATGGCACCAGTCATTATGAGTAACCTGGGTCTCCCAGAGGTGCCAGGATTAACAATAGAATCGGCATGTGGTTCAGGTTCTATTATGTTTAGAGAAGCATACGCGAACGTAGCCGCTGGATTCTATGATTGCATTTTAGGATTAGGCGTCGAGAAAATAACGCATACTGGAACAATCCAGAGTACTACTTTGTTCTCTTATTGTTCAGATTTCTTTTACGAAGGCGGAAATGGTGCTTCGTTCCCCGGATTATTCGCGTCAATTGCTAGGTCGTATATGGCTAAATATAAGGCGAGCGAGGAAGACCTCGCACGCGTTGCAGTAAAGAATCACGAAAATGGAATTTTGAACCCAAAAGCTCATGTCAGGAAAAAAATTACGATTGACGACGTATTGAAATCTCCTGCCGTGGCTTCGCCTTTAAAGCTCTATGACTGCTGTCCGTTTTCTGATGGGGCTTCGGCAATCATACTTTGTAGTGAAGATTTTGCGAAGAAAAGTGGTAGGCCTTTTATTGAGGTGATTGGCTCAGGTAGAGGTGCATCTCCGGCTGCCGTCCAGGGTCGTGATGATATTACAACTATCCCAAGTACCGTAGCCGCGGCCCAGCAGGCATACAAAATGGCAGGCATCACAGCAAAGGATATCGATTTTGCTGAAGTACATGACTGTTTTACAATCGCTGAGCTTATTGATATAGAGGACCTGGGGTTCTTTAAGAAAGGAGCCGGAGCCAATGCCGTCAGAGAGGGAGCAACTTCCAGAGACGGAGAAATTCCCATTAATCCATCAGGTGGACTAAAATCAAAAGGTCATCCAATCGGCGCCACAGGAATCGGTCAGGTCGTAGAGGTTTTCGAACAACTTACTGGGAAAGCTGAGCAAAGAACTGTTAGGAATGCAGAAGTGGCACTTACTCATAACTTCGGGGCTACTGGTGCAAGTGCTGCCGTTCATATCTTTAAGAGGGTTCAATGAATGGAATTGTCAAAGACAAGACAGCAAGAACAAGATTCGAGTCCTCGTGAAAAATTTATAATGGCTGCGCGAAGACACAAGATACTTTCCAATAAATGCTCGCGTTGTGGACATTTGATGCTTGTTACAGTATATTACTGTGAAAAATGCCTTAGTCACAAATCTGAGAGTAACGAGTTGGAAGGAACAGGTAAGGTTCTGACGTACACAATTCAGGCCGTAGCACCGGAGGGATTTGAGGATGCTGGATCATATGCGTGGGTTGTGTTCAGTGTAGATGGTACTGACTTCAATGTATCCGGTTTCCTACCCGGAGTAACATCAGCTTCCGACCTACCGCTCGGATCGAGAGTCAGAGTATTAGATTATCACCCAAAACATGGTTTGACGTTGCAAAAAGTCTAGATCATGTCATGCCGCTAATTGCACCCACACAACAAGCAATGCTATTAGCATCCTACTAATACAAATTAGGTTAAGCAAGAACCGTATTAGGGTCGTCGGACTACTGCACATTTGGTAGATTAGCTTTTTGATAGCAATTTGTATATAGAGTTTAACGCTCGCTCTTAACATTTTTTCGATTAACCTGAATTCATCCACAAATGGATCAACATCAGCAACAATTCAAAAGCGATATGGAAAAGGCTACGTCAATAGTTAATAATCAACTCGCTCGATTAAGGCTGCTCGATGAAAAGTTCTCAAGAATGGATAAAAATTTTAAACATCAAATAGTATTAAATATAAAGTCTGGCAATAACTCCCGAGCTAAAGCTCTTGCAGGAGAGTTATCAAATATTCGCAATGTTCAACGGACAACACAAAACGCAGGCCTTGCACTAGAGGTCATGCTAATTCGGTTCAGTACTGTTAACGAATTTGCCATGGTTTTGGAAACCATCAACCCTACTATCGGGATGATCAGGGATATCCAAAGAGACATCTCCAAGGTAATTCCAGCGGCTTCAAGCGTGTTCTCCGAAATGCAAACGATGACCTCTGATGTCTTGGTCAATTCAGATATTAAGTTGGATGTTGGAAGTAAGTTTTCGACACCCGTTGATAAAGACGCTCTTTCAATCCTAAATGAGATAGAAGGGATACTCGAGAATGAAGCAAAGACAAAACTTCCTGAAGTTCCATCGGCCATTCTGGATAAGAGAATGGATAAGCAGTTCTATGAGGAAGAGGTATCGGACAAAAGTCAAATAATGATAGAAGGTTAAACTTAGTCCTCTTTAGATTACTGTCTTCTATACCATTAGTAAAATATAATTTACAAAGTAGTTTTAATCAGTTAGTCTGAATATCGGGTGCAATGGAACAGTTGAGTCACGATAAATATCCAATACAAGCGGAATCTCCAAGAGATGGAGTGCTGGAATCCGCCTCAAAACGAGTCCGGATGATTTTCTCCGTTATGGCTAGTCCTAATCGAATCGACATTCTTCGCATTTTGAATTCCAAGGGCCCACTTACATACTCCGAGTTAAAATCGCTAGCTGGATTTAAATCGAAAAAGGAATCTGGGAAATTCGCATATCACTTACGAAAACTTCTCAGACAATCCCTGGTGGCACTCAACAAAGCAGAGCGTCGCTATACAATTACTAATCTCGGTAAGCTCGTGCTAAGCCTTGCAAGACAGATAGAGGAAAGGTCAATAATCGAAAGTGGTAAAATGTATGTTAGGACTACAAGACCTTCCATTGAAGAATTTAACTCTAATAAGATAATACAGTCACTAGTAAGGGAAGCAAATATGCCCCTTGAGCAAGCACATAAGATAACAGAAGAAGTTGAAAATAAGATATACAAGTTTCAGGCCGTCTATCTTACGTCATCATTAATTCGAGAAACGGTAAACTCTGTTCTAATTGAACATGGGCATGAGGAATATAGAAATAAATTGGCGAGATTAGGCCTTCCCGCATCTGACATTGTTGAGATGTTAAGTAATGCAGACGCGGCAAAGAATGGGCTTGAAACTCTGATGTCAAAAGCCTCGCAGTCAATATTCTCTGAATACCTCCTAATCAATACTCTTCCGAAAGACATTGCAGATATGCATTTGGCTGGTGAGATTAATATTTCAAATAGCGGCACTTGGGGCCTAATTCCGGACACGATTTTTCTAGACATTACTAACTTCCGTGAGAACGCTCTGGATCTTAAGGGGAAATTCTTGAACGTATCAAGGATGCCTTTGCCTAATATCAATAACTCGAACGACTTCGAGACCTACCTGTCGTTATTGATTTCTCTTCTGAGCAGAGAAGCTTCAACAGAAGTGGTTCTTGAAGGGATTATTCCAATGATTTTAGAACAAACGAAAGAACCTGCTGAAATTAGTTCACGATTTGCTAAGGCTCTCATGTTGTCTTCGATAGCTCCTAGGTACACTCAGTCAGGATTACCCGCCACCACGATAACAATTCCAGCTGATGGGCACGATGCGACGTCGGTTACCGCGTTATTGAACGGTTATCAGAAATATGTAGATTCTACTCCCGTACCACGCATTGGCATATCATTAATCTATGGTGATATGAGTGATCAGCAAAATCAACTTAGATATCATCTAGACCCTATCGCGTCTTTGGTAAGAAGTGGAGGAATTATCTCACTTTCACATGATGACGGATTAAGAGCGAGTAGCGGTATCCGCAAATCAATAAGAGGCAAAAGTTCCGGCACCGTTATAACTTTGCAATCGCTCTCTATTAATCTTCCAAGGCTTGCATATCAGTCGAACAAAGATGAAACTTATTTCCGAGCTAGACTCGCTCTGATGATCAAGCCGGCGCTAGCGGCGCTCTACATAAGAAAGAAGGCTGTAGCAGAGCTCATTAGAAAAGGCACTGCTCCTGCCCTCAGTGGCAATTCCGACTTTATTCAATCAGGAACGACCAACATCATAATTAACCTTATAGGTGCCCGAGAATCTGTAAATGATATTTTGGGACACCATTCTAAGAACAATGGAACGGAGGTTTTACAAAAGGTACTGAAGACTTCTGTAGACGTTGCTCTCGATCAGGGAAGATATATTGGGGAAGGCTCGGTTGGTGTTGCAATGATAGCAGATGACAGCGCTACTAGATTTGCAGCTTTGGATTCTGATAAATATGGCAGGGCATATTTGCAGTCGACTCAACAAAACTCTACGACGTATTCTCAGGGATTAACCTTGTATGGTGAGCAATTACTGATGCCCAATGATGATAATTCTGGGTCTCTAATAGAAGAGTGTCTTTCAGTTGATAAGCTTCTGAGTGGTGGCTTGTCTATAACTCTTGATGTAACAGAACTTGCTTCTAATCATGTGCAACTAAAGAAAGCAATCGAAGCAGCCTCGAGTATCCCATTTTTCCGTCCGATGGTGAAGCTCATGGTATGCAATAGCTGTGGAAAAAGATCAGGTTCGAGATATCAGGAAAGATGCGAGTTCTGTGGGTCCTCCCATATGCTGCTAATTCACTAACTATTTTGAACAATGAGTACAAATTGAGTCAAATATGTTTTTATTCCCCTTTTCAAATTAACCAATTATTTTTCAGGAAGCTAATACTTTTAAATCTATTTAGCATGCCGTAATAACGGAATGGCAGGCGTCACTGAGTTTAATGACCAGAAGAAGAATTTGATTATTCGTATACGAAAAAGAGACGGAAGAGAGGTCAATTTTGAACCACTCAAGATATCGGATGCAATTTACAAAGCTCTTGTAGCTACTGGTAAACCGGATTTTTCGCTCTCGGAAAAACTGGCCAACAAAGTAGTTCAAAAGATGATTCATCATGGCTATGGATCGACCGAAATCCCAAGTGTAGAGGACGTTCAGGACGTGGTGGAATCAATACTCATAGAAGAAGGTCTGTCTGATACAGCAAAAGCGTACATTCTCTACAGACACGAGAGACGTAAACTTCGCGACGAGAAGATGAAGATTTTAAACAAGAAGGTCCTCGATGAAGTAGACAAGGCCTTTGACATTAATTCTCTAAGGGTTTTAGCTGCTCGATATTTGCTGAGGGATGGTAATAATGAAATAGTAGAGGGTCCAAAGCAAATGTTCGAAAGAGTAGCTATTCTCGTAGCGATCCCAGACATCATGCATGACTCTCGTCTGTTTGCTTTGTCGAGAGACAAGAATTATAACCGAAGTGTAGAGGAAGCAGAGAAATATTATTCCAAATTAAACGACTTTGATCTTAAGCTCAAAATAGGCAAATACTATTTGAACAAATATCATTTTGAAGCGATGATTAGGCATTATATTGATCTTGCGAAGCAAGAGCATATGAAAATCACTTTTAGGGAATTACTTAGACTAATCGCTGAAGGTAAATTTGCAGCGTACGGAGAAAGGATAATAGAATATTACAATCTAATGGTGTCACGAGACTTTCTTCCGAACACTCCAACGTTAATGAATGCAGGCGGCCGGCTAGGTCAGCTGTCAGCCTGCTTTGTTCTCGATATGCCAGATGACATGCAAGGGATCATGAAATCATCGACTGATGCTGCAATGATCTTCAAATCAGGGGGAGGAGTCGGAATAAACTATTCCGACCTAAGACCTGAAGGAGACATTGTCGCATCAACTTCTGGTGTTGCATCTGGGCCCACCTCATTCATGAGGATTATTGACACGATCACTGATGTTGTGAAGCAAGGCGGAAAGCGACGAGGTGCGAATATGGGTATTTTGGAGGTATGGCATCCAGATGTAGAGAAATTTGTAACAGCCAAAACAAAACCTGGCGTATTCGAAAACTTTAACGTAAGCGTCGGGGTCTGGGATGATTTTTGGCGATCCCTCGTAACTCAGGACAAAAACCTTAAATATACATTACGCAACCCCCGGACCCGTGAGCCGATAAAACAAATTGATTCACATGCCTTAATGGATTTAATCTCGTTCAGCGCATGGAAGAGTGCTGAACCAGGCGTTATCTTCTTTGACAACATAAATAAATACAATCCGTGTATCAATGCTAAGGGTGGACCATTACGCGCCACAAATCCCTGCGGTGAGCAATCACTTTATCCAAATGAATCCTGTAATTTGGGCTCAATAAATCTGGCGAACTTTGTAAAGCGTAAGGCAGATGGGAGATATGAATTCGACTGGCAAAGGTACGAGCAAGCTATTAGACTCTCATCACGATTTCTAGACAATATAATTGATATAAACAAGTATCCTGTCGACGAGATTGATGCGAACACCAAGCTCACTAGACGAATTGGTCTCGGTATAATGGGTCTAGCGGATCTCCTTTTCTTGCTTAGAATTCCTTACAACTCAGAAGACGGCTATGAATTCATGTATAAACTGGCAGAAACTATGTCATACTACAGCATGGAAGAGAGTGTTGCTATAGCCAAGGCAAGAGGCGCGTTTCCGCTGTTGGAAGAGACAGATTACGTCAAGGGCAAGATCCCGGTCGCAGGCTACTACGAACTACCAAAGGAAATGCATACATATGACTGGAATTCGCTCATTGAAAAGATCAAGAAACACGGGATCAGAAACTCTTGGACCTCAACTATTGCTCCTACAGGTACTTTGTCGATGATTGCCGACACTTCGAATGGTGTTGAGCCTATATTTGCCGTGGCTTTTGAAAAACGCGTCACTGTAGGCAGGTTCTTTTATACCAATAGAGTGTTTGAAGCCGTATTGCGAGAAAATAGTTTGTACGACGATGAAATACTTAGTAAGATTGCAAACAATTATGGTTCGGGGCGTGGGCTACCTGAGATCCCTGGATGGATGCAGAAGATTTTCGTGACTGCAATCGATATCCACTGGACTGACCATTTAATGGCTCAGGCCATATGGCAGAAGTGGATCGCTAATGCAATTGCCAAGACCATCAATATGCCTGGAGATGTAACCGCAGAAGACGTAAAATGTGCGTATCTTCTATCACATGATCTTGGCCTAAAGGGAGTTACGGTATACAGAGATGGCTCAAGACACGAGCAGGTTCTACACATTACCGGTGAAAACACTAAGGAACGGAGGTTCATTGTTGCTCCGAGTCGGTATGCAATCGACTACATACGTGAAAATATTTCGGAACCCTATGTTCTAGAGGCATTAGAAAAAATTTTCAAGGACATACAAAGACCAGATTCGGACGAACTCCTCGAAAAAGGCATACTCAACGAAGAACGCCAACAACATTCGAAAATCGAACCTACGAGCGCCTCTCTACAGACACATCCTTTAAGCTTACAATATGGGTTAACTGAGAACGAATTCTGCCCATCTTGTCGAGCAAATTTAATAATGACTGAAGGATGCGATATGTGCATAGAATGCGGCTTTAGCAGCTGCGTTTCTGGATAAGCGAGACAATCCACCAGGTGCGTGCATATATGGGTTTATGTACATAGTAACGAATATAATCCCTGTCTAGTCCCATTTGCATTGAAAGATGAACCGTAGTTCCAAAAAAATTATTCCTATTTGCCTGAACGTTGAACAGTTAAAAATCGTAGAGCAATATGCTAAGAGTAAAGGCCTATTAAATACGAGTCAAGCTATCGAGCAGTTAATAAATTGTTGTGCTAATTAAGGAGCTAATTAGAGTATGTCTGCACCCTTTCAAGATAAGGATTTTTTAATTTTACTCGTAAATAGATAATATGGGCAGAGCTAAAGCTGATTCTAACAAACCGAGTGAAGAAAAGCTGCCTGAATGGGCAGAACACGAAATAAAATCAGTTCAGTTTGGAGATGAACAAGTTATTAAAAGATCAGGATATATTCTTGATACTTATGAGAACGACTTTAAAATTGATATCCAGCTTTACGAACCTCTGCCTGACAACAGGACTATCATCGAGGGGTTAGATGTTCCTAAATCTATGAGTATTGGCGAGTTTATGAAAGGAGTCGTATATGAATTTGAGATAAAGATGTTCAAAGGGGAATTAAGTATTAGACTCGTCGAATTTTTGAAAACAAAATTTTCGCTTGATATGGATGCAATTTACCGTTTCGAGCTGGAGGACTTGCAGCTCATGGAAATCGAATCTGATGTCTCTTTCTCTCCTCCAATGTCTACGGAAGCCGGAAATGATATCGACGAGGTCTAGAGAACAATGCTCAGTACAGCAGGGCTTACTTTAGTTTCTCTCTAGAAGCAGTGCCCATGATAGGATTGACTACATACGGGAGGGGTCTGCTTTAACCGCACAGCCGCCCTAAAATAAAATGGCACCGTAACTTCCAGCCGAGGAGAATTTGCTGCCCCGCAAACTTCTTACAGACCGCTCTTGTATCGTTATTTGCAAAATCTATTGACACCTGTTTCCCGATTCCCCCTGTGATCAGAACTACTCGGCCGTTAAATTTTTTATAGGGACTGAACCATAAGCGAATATGTTTTCTACTCTATAGTGCCTTCAGATTCGTCAGTAGAGGTCTTATGAGTGATATCCCATAAATTATTTTTCTTTGTTAGCGATTTAATAGAAATTTTCGTCATCGTTAGTTTCATGAGTGCAACCCACATTATCAGCAGGGGCACATGATATGATGCTATTCTCCATGCTATAATCAAGCTCAAATGTGAATCATTGACTACATTTGCAAAAGACGGGATCCCCGTAAAATGAGAAGTATATGCCCAAATCCCTAGTTCTGCAAGTCCAGAACCTCCTATTGTAATTGGTAATGTTGACAACGCAGTAGATGCAGAAGTTGCCATCAGAGAATCAAATACACCCAGCCTAAAGCCTACAGCATTTGCCAATATCAGGAATGAGGCACCCTGCAGCAAGAACGCCATAAATGTTATTGCGATCCCGACGGCAAAAATTTTGACAGCCCTTACAGAATTAAAATTCTGCCTACTCATTTTACATAGGTCAAATATGGCAGTATTGGTCGTGTTAATAAGTCGTTCTGCTTTTTGCTTTGCAATGATCTTTTGTAGCACTTTTAAAGAAAAAGAAGGCAATCGAAGGGTGCGTTTTGCAGAAAACACTACCAGCAGAAGCCAAAAAACGAATGTCGGAACCGCAACTAGAATGACGGCAATGCCAATAAAGTCACCCCCTTTGTAAATTGCTAGGGCACCTGCAATGAAGGCAAGAATAGTCCCGACAAAAACGTCGGCAATAATCTCCATTGTGGTAATCCATGCTGCATTCCCAGTCGGGACGCCGTTTTTGGTTAAGAAAGCGATTCTAACTAGTTCTCCTCCTACGTAAGAAGGCGTTGTTTGCGTTATGAATTCGCCCGCTAATCTGGCCGATATTATTTTTCCAGTAGAGGACACGTTAGGTCCTATAAATTTTCGGATAAAATAGTCGAACCGAAGCGCCTGAAGCATGATTTTACCTATTACTGAGATTGACGACATTACAAAAGGAATGACCCCTACTGCAAATATATTGGTGGGAGAAACATGAGTAGAGAAGATCATTATAAGCAACGGAACAATACTTGCAGGTATGGCGAGCAGTCTCCAGTTCAAAAGCGGTCAGTTAATTGATAAAAGTTAGACATATAATAATTAATTGAATGAAAATTAACCTCGTGCTGAATATTACTCTGACGCAGGCTCTTGAGCCACTGCTGTTACCGCGGTCTAGATATTAGCTAAAATATCCATGATTTATTCTTTTAAGAGGCACTCTGCTATCAAACTCAGAAGAATCCAAGTGAGCATGTTATCACAGCCAAGTCTGATGAAGAATTCCCCTTGTAGCATGGAAAATAACTTTAGAACTGAGGGGACTTGACAAGAAGGGCTAGGTAGACTAAAAAAATTCCATGGAGTTAGAAAGTAAATATACAAAGATGCGGTAATGAGTCATCCTGATATATGAATGCAATATTTATTACTGGTACCGCGGGATCTGGAAAATCACTCCTTACGTCGAGATTGCTTCAATGGTATGTGGATCACAAATCCTTTCCGATTAGTATTAACCTCGACCCTGGGGTCGTAAATTTGCCATATAAGCCTGATGTAGACGTCCGAGACTATATAGATATAAACACTTTGATGGAAACCTATGACCTTGGACCAAATGGTTCATTAATTATGGCAAGCGATATGATCGCAACAAGGTTAGATGAGATTCAAGAGGAAGTGAACAATTTGAATCCTGATTATATCCTGATTGATACACCAGGACAGATAGAGCTATTCGCCTTCAGAGCAAGCGGTCCATATTTTGTATCGAATTTTCAAGCAGACAATAAGGTTACTTTGTTCATATATGATGGGATGCTAGTTTCATCTCCGATTAATTTTGTTTCAATAGGACTACTTGCATCATCAGTTAGATTGAGATTAAAGATTGCGCAGATTAATATTTTAACCAAACGTGACCTCGTTGTTGACAAATTGAAAGACATTCTGAAATGGTCGTCTTCTGCGCTTTCTTTAGAATCTTCTCTCGACAATGAGAAGGATGCAGAATATTCTCTTTTGAGCAAAGATCTGGTCAGGAGTATGAGTAAGGGCGGATTTCATCAGAACCTTATAGCCGTTTCAAGTATGACCTTGAATGGCATGATCAATTTGTCGGCTGCTCTAGCGAGAATTGTCAGTCAGGGAGAGGAAGTTAAAGACTGATCCACAAATTAGGATCAACGTCTGTCGCCGCCGCAGCACCGTCCTCTACAGCCAATTTAGGACCAGGTTTTGATGTCTTTGGTTTGGGTCTTGACGCCTTTGAAGATAAAGTCAGAATAACTACACGCTCAGAGAGGTCAGAACAGATAACGATCAGGATCTCTGGCGAGGCTATAAAAAGCGTACCTTCAAGCGTGCAAGACAATTGTGCAGGCGTGGTAGTCAAAAAGATGTCGCAGGATTTTAGGATAAAGAATAATTTGGATATCAATCTTGAGAAAAAAGTCCCGGCAGGGATGGGGATTGGGAGTAGCGCCGCATCGGCTGTGGCCGCGGCAGTTGCGTTCGACAGACTATTTGACCTTAAAATCGAAAAAACTAAACTGGTCGAATACGCAGCTCAAGGGGAAATAGTCAGTGCAGGTGCCAAACACTACGACAATGTTTCGGGTTCATTACTCGGCGGTTTTGTGATTGTCAGGACCAGTCCGCGATTAGAATTTATCCAATTAGCTCCCCCTGAAGATCTCCTCATGATAATTGCAATTCCTTTAATCGAAGTCCCCTACAAAAAGACTGAAGTCGCACGAGGCGTCCTACCCAAGAATGTTTCGTTGAAGAGTGTCGTTCATAATGTTTCTAATGCCAGTACAATTGTTGCAGGTTTTCTCTTGAAAGATGTTGAAATGATCACCAGAGGAATTGACGATATGATAGTCGAGCCACATAGAAAGGATTTGATTCCTGGATATGACGCAGTCAAAAAGAAGGCACTAAAAGCTGGAGCCCTTGCTGTCACTATCAGCGGAGCCGGTCCATCCATGATTTCATTTTTGAAAAATGACAAATTTGGAAAACGTGTAGCAGATTCTATGAGTGAAGGGTTTAAAGAAGCGAACGTCCAAAGCAGAACCTTAGCATGCCACGCCAGCAAAGGAGCAAGAGTACTAGTAGACCCTTAATATGAGTAAGGCAGCACCTATTGACTTCTACTTCTTTCCTTTGTTTAGAAATGCAGACATCATCTTCTCCCTGTCTTCATGAGCAAAACATAATGCCCAGCCGTAGATTTCTAAGCGCAGTCCCGTATTTATATCTGCATCCATCCCCTTGTTGATTAGTATTTTGCTAGTTTTTACAGCAATGAAACTATTCTTTGTGATTTGTCTCGCTAGTGCGAGGCATTCTTCCATTAGCTTCTTGTTGAGGATCCGAGCAACTTGATTTGACCTTTCTTTTTCTTTGACACTGTCCCCATCTGGAGCATCTGGTGGTAACACATCATCCTGTCCTAAAGATATTACTTTGTTAACTAATCCAATCTGCTCTGCCTCCTCGGCTGATAGCGTTTTACCTGTGAAGATCAGCTCTTTTGCCTTTGACGGGCCGACAATTCTTAGCAATCGCTGAGTTCCTCCCCAACCTGGAGGGATACCTATCGTGACTTCGGGTTGTCCGAGCTTGGCATTACTGGAAGCTATTCTAATGTCGCAAACCATAGCCAATTCACAACCCCCACCTAGCGCAAATCCATTAATTGCGGCGATAACGGGTTTTTCTAATTTCTCGACCTTGTTGAGGACATCCTGCGCAGCTGAAGCATATTTTTCGGCTATGATCGGTGTAATATTGACCATATATGAGATATCTGCGCCTGCACAGAAAGATCGTTCGCCTACACCCGTGATAATTACAGCTTTTATACCGTCGTCTACGCCGACGATGTCAATTGTACGCGATAATTCAAGAATAACATCAGTGTTGAGAGCATTTAGGGCTTCTGGTCTATTAATCTTGATAATAGCAATGTCCGCTTGAGGTTCGAGTTGTATATATTTCATAGTGGGCATAGGGGAAGCAACCACTCCTTTCAATTAAACCTTATCGCAATTAAATAGCGAAGGTAGCACTGTGCATTTCAATTGCCAGATATACCATGACGGCTATCACACTGGACATGGTCTCGATCAATGTGGATAACATGAGAACATTGCAAACGTTATTCTAGAAAAAAGGAGAGGATTTACGCAGACGAGCGCATATTGTTGTTACGCACCAGCCATGCCATTGCGAAGCTCAACGCCCTTGTGATCCTCTACACCTGATGTCTCAGCTGCTGCCTTGTGCATTTCTGATACCGCACAACCCATCTGGGCTTCGGGTTTACCTTTTCTCATTAGTCCCCTATAGAGGCCAGCTTCCAGAGTTTGGCCGTGTGCCTTTTCCCACTCTTCAACGGGAGTGCTAAATTTCTTTTGAATTCGATCTCTATACCACTCAGGTATAACATTGAAGGCACAGAACGGAATAATTCTTAGATCTGGAGTCAGGTAGTGAATATCACACCTTTGCAACCTTTCAAGATCTTCGTTGTACTTATCTTGAAAGTGCATCATTCCTAAGAATAGCGATCTTCCGTGCCATGAACCGACTGAATCAAAGTTTCGTTTTAGTAGTATACTTGAAAACATCTTTGCAAGATCGAGACCCTCTGGTTGCTTGCTTCTATCAACGAATTGGTTCAACTTGCGTACTACTTGTAGCGTCGTCCAGTATCTATTGGAACCTGATCTAATTTCATCTGCTTTTTCTTCAAAGTATTCTAATAAACCTTTAAGATCGACAAATGCGGTAAGAGGTATTAACTTCTTAGTCAGCGCGTCCTCAAATAGATAAGTTCCTGCACCGCATGCAAAGTGAATTGAAAGCTCGTATTTTGGTTTCTTGCTGAAAGCTTCAATTACATTCGTTAAAGGCATGCACGAGGGAACCGGGAACCATGCATCAGTTGGGATGTCCCCTTGGGTCTGTTCTTCAATTCGTTCAATGCAATCAGGAATTGTGATTCTGTATTTCTCGCGCTCTTTTTTCGTCATTCTGCCTGTCAACGAGACAGGTTGGAAATTGACTGCATGAACTACATCCATGTTGTTTTGTGCGTATTTGATTATTCCACCGAGCTCATGGTCATTTATTGACTTGATTACGGTGGGAACAAATACTACTGTCATGCCACACTTACGTGCAGATTCCAATGTATACGGTACCTCCCAATGGTTTTTGGGATTAGTTCTAGGAGTAACACCATCAAAAGAAAGATAAAGATTGCTCACACCCGCTGTTCTTACTTGTCTCATAGTTTCTGGCGACAGAGCTAGTTTAATACCATTGGTGTTCATCTGAACATGGTCGACGCCTTCTTCCTTCATTATTCTGATAATCTCAGTTATGTCATCTCTGAGCATTGGCTCGCCGCCGGTTATCTGGATAGAGTTACCTGCGATGGGTCTTTCCGCTTTCAACGTCTTCATCATTGCTCTAACTTGTTCGTAGTTTGGTTCATAAAGATAAGCTCCTTCCAGACCCTTCTTTACGTAAAAGAAGCAATACCAACATGTAAGGTCGCATCTGTTTGTAACAATCATATTAGCCAATCCAGAATGCGAGAGGTGATTTGTGCATAAACCGCAATTGGTTGGACATGCACATTTATCTACCATAACGTTGGGAGCCTTAGCACCCTTCCCATCCATCCAGTATGTGCTGAACTTCTTGTACATCTCATAGGATCCAAAGTACAGCTCCTCACATTCCCCATGAGATGGGCAGGTCTTTGTCATGAAGACCTTGCCTTCCCTTTCGAAAACTTCTGCATCTAGGATCATGTTGCAATCTGGGCAGATACTCTGAGTGTACCTTATCGAACGTCTTGAACCAGAACTCTTACTGGATGTATTAGAAATTTGAATAAGTTCCATTTTACTGTCTTTCTACTCCTACTACTCGGCTTTTGCTGCAGGCTTTATATATATAAGTATGACCTGACAACTCCTAAGGTGATTAGTTACTTCCTGCAGATTAGATGAAGGAGCTTGTCGTAGTGTACCCTGGAAATCCCTGCTCGATAAAGAACCGAAGGTTGGAAGCGGCAACTTTGTCGTATTGTACTAGAACTGAACCACTTGAAGTATGGACCGATGGCCAGCCTTAGGTGTGTATCTGGCGTCATTCTTGTATGGCCCATTATTAAGACGATAGGCATCATGAATGGATTTAGTAGGGCAAGTTATTTTTTGATATGATATATGGCATTGGGGACGTCAAATATACAACGCACAGAAGCGGCGCAAGCTAGTAGAACTTACATCAGCTTGTAAACTTCGACAATCTAGTCATAGTGAAGAGCAACCCCACTTCTAGTTTGGCTCCAGTTTGCGCTGATTAGGATTCACATATAATAAGTGCACATATCCTCTAAGTAATCCCAGCGCTAACAAAAACTTTCTCTCCCCGCTGTCGCTCGTATATTTAGAACATACCTATATTAGTGCTCTAAGACTAGTTCAAATATTTAGATGAATATAAGCGATAAGTCAAGGAAAGCGATGGAGAGCCTTGGCTTAACGGGTTACGAAATTAAGGTATATATTGCTCTTGCTGAAGCCGGCACATCAACAGCGTCTGACATAAGCAAGAAGTCGGGTGTACCTTACTCGAAGATTTATGAAGTTCTTAACGGCCTAGAAGAGAAAGGATGGTCAGAATCTAACAGTTCTAGACCGCAGAAATTCTTTCCTAGATCACCCCGTAATGCACTTGAGGCCATGAGAATGCGTATCGAAAACGGCATTAAGGAGAACGAAAGCTTGATTGTAAGCGAGTTAATGCCGGTGTACGAGAAAAGCGGCGTACGAGAAAGACCGGAGATCTGGGTTGTTAGGGGAATTTACAATATAGCCGCAAAAGTAAGTGAAATAATTCAGACCTGCCAGCACGAACTGCTAATAGCTTTACCACAAGTCGTGGAAGATATCGCAAGACCGGTACAGCCGATGCTGAGAGTCCTGCACGAAAAAGGAGTAAGGATAACCGTTCTTGTATCTGAGCAAACCAACCCTGAGACTGTTCGGGCGATATCTAGAATTGCAGATGTTAGATTAAAAAACAATATGTTTGGTGGAGGAGTAATAGGTGACAGCAGGCAGGTGATGATATTGTTGGGTGAAGGAAGGAGTGATATTGGGAGATTTGAACCAATCGCTATATGGGCAGAACATATAGGTCTTGCAGGTTTTGCAAAGGATTACTTTCATTATTTATGGGCTGATGCTACCAGCAGACAAGAGACAGGTTTGGCCGGGAAAAAAGGTACGTAAAAAAAGTGATTCTCACACCCTTGTTGTTTTAGCGCGCCCATTATTTCTATTAAGCAGTCTAGTATAGTAGTAATTTAATATGGTCCAAAAGTTAAGATGAGTGTAGTGAAAATGTTCATATTGGGGTTGGTCTTACAAATTAATGAGACACAAGCTATCTACGAAAAGAGAAGTAGATAGCCTCGGTTTTTATGTGTGATAATGGAAAGTCCAGGACGGACAAACGATGACGAAACTAGCCCTCCTGAGTTTGTAGATGAAGTAGATCTTGAGTTAGGAGTTTGTCCAGCCTTGGCTTAGTTGTTGCCGTACTTGTACAACTGCCTCTTTTCCTGGCATGTCTTTACTTCACTGAGGTGCCGAAATAATCACATATAAGACCCAAAGAAACTATTCAGAAATTATTGGTGTTCGTGAAAGAGATTATTCCGTTTATTTCACAACCTTGATAAGCATCTAAATGTTTTTATAGATTAATGGTCCGAATCGTAACTACTGCTTCGCTCGAAAGTTTTCGACAGTTTATCATTGTTAGCACTTGTCGATCCTTTATCCCTGAAAGTTACTTGCGCGACTATGAGGTGTTTCCAGAACGTGAAGATGGACCGGGCGCGATCTATATAGAGGCAGCAGATAAGGTGACATTGAAAAAAGTGCGCGAGATGACGTTTGCTAACGCAAAGAAAGTACTGGGCATAATCTATTCCTCGAAGAGTGGAAATACACAACTAAAATGGCGACAGACTAGAAGAAGGTCAGGCAAGGTTCACGGAGACGCGTCGGCGAATGCGTTAGTGAATTTAGTGGAGTCTGGGGTGTTGACGCAGGAATGGGTCGACAATTATTTAAAATCGGCCGGGACTAAGGAAGAAGGTTCTTCTTCGATAACCAATAAGAAAGTAGCATAGAATGCGACAATCCACGTCATTCCAGACAAGATAATCGAAGCACCATCAAATGATCGTGAGAGAAGCCAAAGGGTTTTCAGGCAGAGCATATATTGTCATACCCAGAGATGCAGATGACCTTTTTACTTTAAGAAGAACAATAGAAAATGGGGATTTTGTCGTGGGAGATACAACGCGAGTAATCAAGCACCTCAAGCAATATGGGCGGCCGGAAAGAGGAGAGCGTGTTAAGGTGAGGGTCTCTCTAAAAGTTGAAAATACTGCTCTTTATGATGCCGTAGATAGATTACGGATTACAGGGATTATAACAAATACTGACAATGAGCTTGTTTCCAGCGGGTCACATCATTCGATGACGGTGCGGATCGATGATACAATAATGATTGAAAAAGAGAGAAAGTGGCATAATGCAGAATTAACTATTCTAACCAGATCGGGAAACACAGAAGATTTTATCTTGGTCGCGATAGATACACAAGAGGCATCAGTCGCAAAGGTTTCCGGTACTCATATAAAGCTAATTCCAAATATTTATTCTGGGCAAAGTGGAAAACGTTACCAGTCGTCTAGGAAAAGCAATCCTAATATCGAGAGCTTTTTTGAAGATGTTGCTAAGACGATCCAAAGTATTATGAACAACGACGGTGGTAATGATGCCTGCAGAACAATAATATTCGGTCCCGGTGAAGCTAAACGTAAACTGCATAACTTTTTAGGTACAGAGAAATATCGGTTTGAAAAAGAAAAATTGACAATAGTTGATGGAGTGGATGTGGCTGGAGAGGATGGAATCTATGTCTTTCTTCGCTCATCTGCACTCAAAGAGGCAATGAGTTCAAGCAAACTCGCAGCAGTCTCTTCAATTCTAGACGAGGTATTGAAACTCGTTCATAATGGTGAATTGAAGTATGCAATGGGAATGGAAGAGGTAACATACGCCGCGTCGATAAAGAATATCGAATGTGTGGTATTTTCAGATGCTATCTTCAAGACCAGCGATGAAGACGCAGTTCTGAAAGTATTAAATTCGATTGAAAGTTACGGAGGGAAAATTTATGCCGTTGATTCCTCTACTGATATCGGTCTCAGGGTTTCATCTTTAGGAGGTATAGTAGCCTTGCTTAGGTATTCCATGAGATAAATATGAAGTGCAATCCATTCGTTTTATTTCCAGTGTGTCATGCCATTGTTATTTGTCTAAATAACACTATTTGTTGATAGTGCCATCCAAGTCACGTAAGATTCAGAGACGTCATTCATCTTCAATTCTACTACTTCAGGAATTTCGTAGGGGTGTCTTTTCTCTATTTCTGCTTTTAATTCTTCTGAACGTTGATCTGTTGTCTTGAACAGTGTAATGAATTCTGCATGATCCTCGAGTTTATTCTGCCAAAAGTATAGGGATCGGATCTTTGCATAATTAACACATGCGCATATTTTTTTATTAACAATCACATCTGTAGCTAGCTCTCTTAAGGATTCTTCAGTTGGAAATGTAGAGATTATTATAACCCCGGAATTCTTTTTTTGCTCATAACCAAATTTACGCTATATGTTCGAGGCTATAATAACGGTTTTCTCCTTAGTCCATGTCACCACGCTAGCCAGGACGAGCTATAAAAAAAATCCCAGCGAAAAAATAGCGATTCTTTGACGTTATTTTTATTGTGAATGTTCATTTACAGACGATCTGGAGGCCCTGCCAAATGTTCCCATCGGAATATCTGGGAAGTTATCACTGATTCTTTGCTCCGCAACTGCATTTGCCTCTGCCAATATTTTGTCAGTCTCTTCGCCACTGACATTAAATGCAAATGATGTAGTACCAATCTCTCCAGCGTTCATCACGATATCATTAAACACTCCATTGATTTCTCCCAATTCTGTGTCTATCTCAGGCATTACGTCCGACATTCCCGATTTTACCCTGTTCAATGCGCCCATCGCTGGTCCTACGGCGCTCATTACATCTCCCATGTCACTTGTCGATTCCAATCTGAAATGTACCTGTTCGAGAGCCATTTTGAATTGCGAGACCGTTTTTATCGTCTTCTTAACCTGTGCTAGTTCATTCGATAACATCTTTCCCTGAGGCATATCATGCTTCTGAACATTTAAGATGATTTGATTGAAAAGAGATTTTTCTTTTCCTTTTAATTTCTCTAGGGTTGTATCTAGTTTCTGATTTTGGAGCTGAACTTTGTTCTTTGTTGAATCAATCGTTGGTTTGAGTGGTTTCTGTACTCTCACGCTTTCTCTTATTCGCTCAGGTGCATTTGGCTTGCGTTCTCTAACCCAGTTACTGCTAAAGCCAGTCATCCTAAATTAAAATAATAAAATATCGTTAAACTGCAATGTCATAATTGAATAACTAAACAGCTAATATGTGTACACGCTAATTCCAGCAGGCTATATGTAGGCTACTAATGAATATATACTGATTTCTCACACTTAAAATCATGGGTATTAAACCCGATTCTCTCATGGACCAATAATTTCCAGCACTGAGGTAAAATCGATAAGCGCCTTTATGTCGTAGAAACTGACTGGCGAGATAAACAGTATGCCGGTTTTTCCTTCAGCAAAGACATCACAATGTCGTTGGCCGAACTCAAACTCCGGAATTCAAAGCTGCCTCTTAGTATCTTGAGACTACCGCCGATTCAAGCACAAAAAAACTGGAACTTAGAGTAGACATACAAGGAATCAAAGAATAATCTCGGCTTCTTTTTTGGTAACCGTGTTTATTCTGACGCTGAATAATATGTATCATCTATTAATCCACTCGCAGTGTTAAAGAATCCTCCAGAGAATAGATTTTCCTCTCTCAAATTATGAGAGCTTCGATACCAATAGACATGACAAATACCCATGACCGTTCCTGTTTCTTTGTTCAGGTGCCACTATTTGTATTCAGTATAAAAGTGAAAGTCGATAGTTCGACAATCGCGGATGTTTTCCTGAGGATGTGATGATGTGTGCCACTTCTATGGATCCTAGAAAGGTATAACATTCCAAGGAAATAGTAGAGATTTTTCCTATCTTAGAAAGACTCACAAAAGAAGCTATTTGAGGTCAGCATTAGGAATTAGAGATGAGAGGGATTTCGCTGATTTGGTACGGTGGAATAAATTGATAGAGTTATTTTTCCTCACATTCTCTTGCGAACTTATTAATGAAGGTCGTATCTTGGAGCAAAGACCTTTCGATAGATGGTTCATCGGAACTCTCCTAAACCTTTCAGAGATTATACTGGATTTGAAATGTCTGTCCAAGAGTGAATGCAGCATAATGTTTCGCCTGAGGAAATCATGTACAAACGTAGCTACTTATTTGCGGCTGCGCGTGTAACAGAACTATTCATTTCATTCGAAAGAAATTTGAAGATAATTGATGAAAGAACAAGAACTTGTACAGAGTTAAAAGAGATCTTGTCTCTTAGCAAAATGTTCTAATCTGGATAGTAACTACGAAATCACTAGCCCGTAAAATTCATAGTGTTCGAACATGGAAAGATTGGTAGTAGAGGAGTCAAAACAGGGTGGAGCAACAGAGATCGAGCTAATAATTATAACCCCCGGTACGCTTTTGTTTTTTAGTTACTTATCACGTACATCTATCCTCTACTACCCAGGGTGTACCCAGATTGCACGATTATTAAAAAATTGGTCACATTGCTTCTGATTTTTTTAACTTACCTTGTTCGGAGAAATGTCTAACAGGAGATATGTTTTGATAAAGCATCACGTTCCTTAAATAGGAAATAAGTTAAAAGTCTCACGATAACCACACACTGTTAATTCGGTTGAAAACTAAATTAAGGTTACTACTTTACAGATCAGGACGACACCGATCATCGTCTACCCGCGAGGAATGTCCTAAAAAACCGCCCCGACAGCCGCTTTAGTTTCCTTGGACAGCTCACGATATCCGTTTCTATCTATAATAACCACATTTATGCCGTCACCGGTACCAGCATTCCTTCTAATCGCCGCTGCAATTGCCTGGACGGCTACTTTGTACGCGTCATTCACACCTAAATCTGCCTTGAATTCCGCTTCAAGGTAACCATACGCCACTGGTGAGCCGCTACCTGTAGCGATGAACTTCTCGCTTGTCATTGAACCGAAGAGGTCAATATTGTATATCTGACCATCTCCCTGACTGTCGAAACCAGCGAGGATTATCTGCACGTAGTAAGGAAAGTATCGCTGATTGAATAATACGTTAGAACAGAGTCTAGCGGCAGACTTGACAGGTATTGGTTCTTTGTTAGAAATCCTGTAGATATTTGCATTGTAACGCATAATATCAACAAGATTTTGGGCATCTGCTACTCCCCCTGCAATAGTCATACCCAGGTGATTATCAACTCTTTGAATTTTCATTACATGTCTATCCGCAATAAATAGACCGGCGCTTGCCCTTGTGTCAGCAGCTAACACTACTCCGTCCTTGCAAGTCAAGGCACAAGTAGTCGTTCCTTTTCTGATGTGCTCTGCAATATATTCTTCGTATCGATTATCCTGCGAACGCATATTACGAGTATCAGAATCGTTACCAGATTTAAGTATTCTCAAAAATATTGCTCATAATAAAATGATTCCATCGGGGATGAGACATGACGCATATTATATGAACAGATTATATTGTACTGGTGATTGGCATCTGAAGTTGCGATAACCGCCAATGAATATATTTCAGCTCAGTTAATTAAAGACAAGCTCATGTCTGAGACGCTATTTAAGAAGATCTGGGACAGTCATGTTGTAGGACCTGGAAATGAAAGCGAACAAGGACCGTCGCTGTTATATATTGACAGACACTTGATCCACGAAGTTACGTCCCCTCAAGCATTTGCCGGTCTCCGAGCAACAGGCAGGACTGTCAGGAGACCGGACCTGACATTTGCAACGATGGATCATAATGTACCGACAGACAATAGGTCACTTCCGATTGTCGATACTACATCATCTCTACAGATCCAAAGATTGGAACAAAATTGTAGAGACTTCGGAGTAACTCTCTTTGATGTCAATAGCCCAGATCAAGGCATTGTACATATTATTGCTCCAGAGCTAGGAATAACTCTCCCTGGAACAACGATCGTTTGCGGCGATAGCCACACTTCAACACACGGTGCCTTTGGCACTATTGCATTCGGTATAGGAACAAGTGAGGTCGAGCATGTGTTAGCCACTCAGTGCTTATGGATGGATAAACCAAAAACTTTTGCAATAAATATCGTCGGTAGTCCTAGAAATCCACATGCAGTAACTGCCAAGGACGTGATACTTTCTCTTATCCGCCAAATAGGTACTTCTGGAGCTACAAGTACGGTGATAGAATACCGGGGCGAAACTATATCCGAATTTTCGATGGAAGAGAGAATGACTATTTGCAATATGTCTATTGAGGCTGGCGCAAGAGCAGGATTGATAGCCCCTGATAGGACTACTTTCGAGTATATCAGGGGACGAAGATATGCCCCTCAAGGAGAACAGTTCGAAAAAATGGTGGAATTCTGGGAAGAAAATTTGACGACAGACCCTAATACACGGTTCGACAAGTCTTTTATTTTGAATGTAGATCATCTTGCTCCACAGGTCAGTTGGGGGACTAACCCATCGATGGTAGTGGATGTCACTGAAACTATTCCCTTCCCAGCCGATTTTGCAAAAGGAAGTGAAAATGAGAGAAAAGCTGCGTTCCGCGCTCTGGATTATATGGCACTTGAACCGGGGACTCCTATAGTAGAGATTCCGATTGCTCGTGTATTCATCGGGTCGTGTACTAACAGCAGGCTAGGAGACTTATTAGAAGCTTCGACCATTGCAAAGGGAAGAAAAGTATCACCGAACGTTAGGGCGATGGTAGTGCCTGGTTCACAACAAGTAAAGAGGGAAGCTGAACAGCTCGGACTAGATAAAATCTTTAAGGCTGCTGGATTCGAATGGCGAGAGTCGGGTTGCAGTATGTGCCTTGGAATGAACCCCGATATTCTTGCTCCTGGCGAAAGATGTGCCAGTACGTCGAATCGTAACTTTGAAGGACGACAAGGAACAGGCGGTAGAACACACCTTGTCAGTCCAGTTATGGCAGCAGCCGCTGCGATCGAAGGTCATTTTGTTGACATTAGAGATTGGTTATAGGTAAGCTCAGGATAAAATTATGCATGGGGAACACCAGAATGGAGCCTATTAGAATCATAAAAAGCAAAGCTACACCGCTTGATATGACCAATATAGATACGGATCAAATAATCCCTAAGCAGTTTCTCAAATTGGTTCAAAGGACAGGCTATGGCAAATACTTATTTTATGATTGGCGCTTTGATAAGAATGGTGAGCAGAAACCCAATTTTGTATTAAATGATCCGAAATATCAAGGACGAGAGATATTGATGACACGCGATAACTTTGGCAGTGGCAGTTCTCGTGAACATGCGGTGTGGGCGCTCGAAGATTACGGATTCAAGGCAATAATAGCTCCATCCTTTGCTGACATCTTTTATAGCAATTGTTTTAAAAATGGAATTTTGCCAATCAAATTAAACGCCTCAGATGTAGAGTATTTGATTAGAGACGCCTATGATGAAGAGATCAAGATAGATTTGGCCGTACAAGAGGTGGTAGTTGTTCATAAAATCCTACATTTTCAAATAGATGAGTCAAGAAAAAAGAAATTGCTCGAGGGTTTAGATGATATAGACATTACATTGAAAATGGAGTCCCAAATTGCGGAATATGAAAAGAAGAATTCTACCTCTGACCACTGGAAAATCCGTTAACAAAGTGTGAAACTCTCTCTTACATTCGAGCGCTAAAAGAAGGAAAAGGAAATGCAATAGAAATAATAACGGATGGTGTCCATAGACAAGTGCTCTTGTAAATCTGGTGGCTTGCTTCTGAATCCCTTCACAAGCTTTATGAGTCTATAATGTGTGTCTGGCTGTATTTCCCTACTTTAGCATGCCTCCAATTGTGTAGCGAATATTCCCAAGGATTCCCTTGCGATTTTCTTTCTTTGCTACCGATTTGAAACATTCTGGACATAAGGCACGTAGATTAATTGGTCGATTGTCTTTCAAAGATCCGTTTATATGCTCAAAATTAGGATGGACACTTGGACTAAACTTCACAGAACACTCTTGACACCGACGATGTGCCCTTTCGAGGACTGTTTGTCTTATACTCATCGTAAGATGCTCGTACTTACTTTTATCGACATTTCCGCTAGGATTTCCTCCGAAGAATGACAACATACGTAGTACCGAAATACTCCAACTTATTTCTTGTGGAAAGAATTTTGTTGTTAGTGTGTTACGGTTAAAGTACCAAGTTTGTTAACGCTTAAGACTGGATATCTGCAAACCGTAAGGACTCCGGAATTCATTCTTTCGGTCACTCTAGCCTCCCAAATAGTATTCCTATTCCAGGAGGCTGTGGGTTTGCTCATGTGTTCTTACTATACGACCTTCCGTATGCACACGGCGACCTTAGCAGTAGAGTTAGGATTTGTTTTCTCTTGCTCATTTCAGTTGAAACTCAAACTTCGTACAAATCGATTCTGCGAAACGTAGTAGCAATAAATATTTTAAGGGCGTTACTTGGATTTATCTCGCTCTATTCTACAGTGACAACCCAAGCCCATCAATCTAGGGCAGTGGAAAATAAAAGATTAAAATATCATCTACGAAGCATAACGTCGAGGGCCGGTGGTTTAGTCCGGTAGAATACCTGCCTTGCATGCCATGGCAGAGGAAACGTAGGTGGTCGTGGGTTCGAATCCCACCCGGTCCATTGCGATATCATTTCCTGGTAGTATCGCCTTTCTTTTATTTTTCTCTCTACGACCACGTGCCTTTGCTACAACACTAGTAGATGCTTCTGTCTTAGAAATATTCGTACGAATAGCCTCGTACAGAATAATCTCATCGTTTCCGAATTTTCGAACTAGAAACCGTAGAAGTTTACATTAGCATTCATTTCATATCATATCGTATCATTCAGTCTCGTAGTCCTGATAAAAGGTTTTATATTCTCAGTCAGCTTGAGGATTTCCTTCAAATCATTAAGCTCGCTTATTCTCTTCGTACTGATACCCAGTGGATCCAATTCAAATTGCCACCAACCATATCTTTCTTGGTGTTCGCTTATTGTGGCCATGACATCAATGTCATCTCATCTAATATAAACAATATAAAGTTCCAGATCAATATTCTATTTAACAATATTGTAAATACATGGGGAAGTTTGAGAAGGAAAAAACACAAGTTAGGTACCGTACCTATACGGATATTATAATATTAACCATATTGTGATAGAGTGGTTCTCTCTTGAGGCTTCATTTCTCTTTGAATCCTTATCTTCTTGACTGATTCTTCAAAGTGCTGCATTGAAACAAGTGCTTCTGACGAATGTTTTGCTGCTTCTTCCGGCGTAGAGTACTTTGCAAGGTATTCATGCAGTACCAGAGAGACTGCAGTATTAGCAACCGCTGAAACATCTGCGCCGCTAAATCCCTCAGTCACCTCTGCTATTCGCATTAAATCTATATCTCGACCTAAAGGCTTACCTTTTGTATGTATTTCAAGAATTTTCTGCCTTGTCTTTACGTCAGGTTTTGGCACATATACGATCTTGTCAAATCGTCCTGGCCTTAATAATGCCGTATCAATCATGTCAACTCTGTTAGTCGCGGCAAGGACTACGACTCCATGAATATCCTTCTGTATACCGTCCATCTCAGTAAGCAACTGAGATACCATTCTTTCAGTACTTGAATGTACACCTCCTTCCATCCCTCCTCCTCTAGTAGGAGCAATAGAATCTATTTCGTCAAAGAATATCACACAAGGAGAGGCTTGTCTCGCTCTTCTGAATATTTCTCTGATACCTCTCTCAGATTCCCCAACCCACTTGGAAATCAATTCGGGTCCTTTTACGCTGATAAAGTTGGCTTCAGACTCTGTAGCTACTGCTTTTGCAAGCATAGTCTTACCTGTACCTGAAGGCCCGTGTAGTAGAATTCCTTTAGGAATAGAATGGCTCAATTCCTTGTACAAATTTGGAT
>QHBN01000122.1 GCA_003176995.1 Candidatus Nitrosopolaris wilkensis | reverse complement strand
CTTGGTCAATGCCATTTAATTGGGATTTAGCACGTATCAAGCAACAGCCTATTTTTGTTCACGAGGAGATGAGGCTTCCAAAATCTTGGAAAGGTTTTGGTGATCTGACTCAATTCAACGCAACAGTTAATGGCCAGCCGCTGTCAGGTCGTTCGCTAGCAATCGATCCGTTTTCCTTCCCTAATGACACGGTTGTGCATTTTCTTGTTAACAAAAATGATATCATAAACCTAGCACAGGAAGTGAATTCTAATCCTAGCAACAGCGCCGCTGCAGGTATAACCAAGACTAATATGACAGGCCTGATGAAATTTGCTTTATCTCCACTCAATGCCACCACACAGATTGCTACTTCATCAGACATCCCTACAAATACCGGTAGTATTCATGCCGCAGTCTCATGGTCTCCAAATCCTCCTGCGGCGAACACACAATCAATGTTAAAGATTTCATTCTATGATCCTACAGGTACAGCGCCTTTGACAGGTACTAACGTAAAGTACAATTTAATAATATTTGATAAAAATAATAAACCAGTAATAACGAAACAGAATCTGTTAGCAAAGAATGCAGCTGATACAGAAACAATTGTTTTTCCAGCAGCAGAAAATTATCATATGCAGGTACAAATAACAGGACTACTTAAACCGGGCCTGACACCCGATCTTACTCGTAATGGCGTAGCAACAGGGTATGTAGTGGTGCCGTAAATTCCGACAATGACTAGTACAATATTCATAATTGGTGCATTATTCGCAGCCATGATGATACTCCAACGAGCCAATTCAAGGAAAAGTGCGGGATTATAAATCGCGCTCAATGAAATCTGTATTAAACGTGATACATAAGATATCACAATCTAATGATGAAAACATAAGACAAGTTCCTGATCCGAGTACTGATAATATTAATAGGAATACAATCTTACTTGCTATAATCCAAAATCCAGGAATTAGATATAGAGAACCTCTACGACTAACAGATCTCAGTGACGGTGTTCTTGCTTACCATCTTAAAAGGATTGAAAAATCCAGATATATAATAGTCGTGAGACAGAACAAGAAAACAACAAGATATTTCTTTCACGATATGCCAGTTGGAGATGTATTAATTATAGGACACATTAGGCATTCCACCAGACGAAGAATCCTGACGTTTATTCTTGAACATAGGATATGCACCTTCAGTTCAATTGTAGAGCACATAAGTAAAGCACCCTCAACGGTATCTTGGCATCTGAAAGCACTCATCGGTGAAAAAATAGTATCGATTCAAAAAAATGACTATGACAAACGTTTAGTTTATCGCTTAACCTCTGGGGGATTTATCGCACACGTGTTATCAAATTATAATGTTAAGCTCCATAGAAATATTGAATATTATTATGAAATTGGTATACATCTGAATGATGATTCTCTTCTGTGTTTTCAGTAGTCTTGATGTAATACGTCATGTATCGCCAACTAAAATCATCAATCTGCAAATGTTTTGAACGTCAAGATAGGTAGATCAAAGCGGTGTCTTCTCAATTACAGGCATAGTCCTACGACCTTTGAGTATCCATATGATGAAGGAGCAAATAACAAATCGGTAGTCGATTTGGCTCCCACATCTTATGATATGGCTAGGTCTGGAACCGACACAATTACGTTCCTAATATGAAAATGGATTCAAAACCCTTCCCAAACTGAATTGCAGGCACGCAAACACATTATACATATCTAGTGGTTGGGTTTATCTGCTATGTTCTATTATCATAGATGTGTTAAACCTACAGTTTTTGAACTTGATTGTTGTTGCAAGGGGTACAGAATGAATAATGTTAGTAAAAAACGCTATTATCATCAACTTACTCCTCATAAACATAACACAAATCCAAAAATTAATAATACAACAGAGTATTAGAACAAGAGTACTATTTGGAAACCGATAAATTCTGGATAGCGCGTCGTTCATTAATGTATGAAGTCTATGTGTCGCAGCGGCTATCCCTAATCCAATAGCTGATCCTCCAAAAAATAATATAATAAAATGCTCAGCTTGGGTGAAGAAGCTCAAATTAATAGTTCCATTAGATATCGTTGGAAAGCCACTGTTCAGATAAGGAAGAGAGCCGGAAGTACCAAAAATTGCATACCCAGAACTGGTAACTGCTAGTGCAATTATAGATGAAAAGGCAATGGCTCCTGTAGCATCATTGAAAGCTGCTTCAGATTCCATGAGAGTAGAAAGTACTTTGGGAACCTTCAATCTTTTGAATATCTCGATTACTATCGCTGCATCTGTAGGTGAAATTAAAGCCGCAAATGCAAATGCGACAAGAAATGGTAAACGAGCTACGTAGACCAGAAGAAAGCCTCCAATTAACGTAGCAAGAATTACTCCTACTGTAGCCAGCAATAGTACAGATATTCTTATAGATTTGAATTGTTTATAATCTACGTTCATCATTGCTTCAAAAATCAAAGGTGGTATTATGAAAGTGATTACTAGATTGGGGTTAATTCTAAACTGATTAACATTTATCACATCTAATCCTACAAGGCTAAGAAGCGAAATGGAAATTCCAAAGCCTAAGAGTATCATAGTATGAGGTATTTTTATCCTAGAAGAGACCAATGCTGCAACAAAAACCATAGCCACGAATACAGGAATACCATACTCGAGAGTGAGCGTATTTCCTACCTGGTTGAAACCCGTGACATTATTATTAGTAGCAGCAACGCCAGCTAACATTGAAGCAATTATGTTCATATCAGTGCAATTCCCATTCTTATTCTACGGCGTTATACTGATATTTTTCGTCTGTAAATGGGAGGTATCATGTTATGGACTTGTATAGCAAAGTGTTGCTTATTTCGTTTTTGATGGCCTGTGAGTCTAGCGGACAAGTTATTATTCGTAGTGACCATTCTCGGCTCTGGAGAGTCAGCTGCATTCGGCCTTCCAACTATGCAAAAACTAGTTGCTTCTTTTGAGGAATCTCTCAAAACCGCATTAAGCAATACCCCCTCGCAGGAGATTGAGGACATGCTCAATAAGTATGAGTCAATTAAGCAAACCCTCAAGGATGCATACTGTTATGCAGATTTAGAGTCAGTATTTAGCCTAGCCAATAATATTAAATATACGGATCTGGGTTTTACATCTACATATAGGGTCCATGGCCCTTGAGAAGAAATTCATTCATCAACACATTGCCGATAATTGTGACATAGAGACAGCAAAAAATCTGCGTGATAAATACAAGGCTTTCATTCGAGATAAATTAAACATAGAGGACAAATCACAAGAAGATTTAATCTTTGGGAAATACGGTGAGTTTTTCAATGAGATAGGTAATAGTGCACCACTCGCTTTCGCTCGTGAGTACCGAACAAAACTAGTGAAAGGCCTCGAATGTGCATTAGTAGATTGGAGCATATACACGACAAACTACGATTTGATAGTTGAGAAATACTGGACTGGGATAACAAAAATCAACAATCTAGCAAGCAATGACGAAAGGGGCATGAAATCTTGGATGTGAGTAGACTAAATGAGCAAGACAAATTGAAACTTGTGAAATTGCATGGTTCCCTAGATTGATTTAAGCTTGCCGATGGGACTATAGTGAAGGCACATCCTGGGGAAAAACCAAATGAATAACTAGGAACTTTTTTGCGTCTGAATATATTAGATGTAAACTGCTTTCCATTATCGTGCAATACCTTCTCAGGTTTGCCATTAATCATTATCAAATCCTCTAATACATCCTGAACATCAACTGATGCTAAAACATCCAAACCTTTGGGCTCATTTTAGTTGCTATGTGTTATTGCAACCTGGTGACCCTGTCTTCTAGCTATTCTCTGATAGAATTTTCTTAACGTCACGTCTTTTCTTGCTCCGTGTCCTTGAGACTAGTATTCTTGATTTTATTCTGTTTTTTTGAGGCGTACATTGTGGACATCACTAACATCAAGGTGATCTTTCGTATATGTAAAAAGCGAGTATAGGTTACTACTTCTAGCCGAAGAGGAGTGGCCACTACGAATGACTAACCAGTAGGAAAATGGTAAAAATTGGAAGAGAAATAGAAGGATTGATCAGAAAAGTTTGAGGTTACCCTGTTACGCATCATGGGTGCAACAAGATCTAATGTAATGTGCAATTTATTTTTGATGATCGTCAAGTGACTGGACGTTTATATTTTTTGATAATGATTATGAATAAATAATGTAACGTATAGATGGAAGATGTATTACATAGAATATTTATGGCTGAACGGTGGGTCGATTTCACAAACCTATCCTTACTGGAACAAACTCGTGCGAGGGTATCTAAAAGTCTAATAGATGGTATTCAGCTCAACCTGTCAACTGAGGAATCCAAAAAATTACTCAGAAGGCATGTTAACAGTAAAACAAATCTTGTAACTATGTTTGTAGATATTAATAATTCAACAGAAATGAGCCTTTCTCTACCAGACAGCGAATTTGCCTTATTAGTACAATGTTTTGCTCAAGAAGTAAGTATCGCTGTGTTAGGTTACGGTGGATATGTTTTCAAGTACGAAGGTGATGCCGTCATTGTATTATTTCCAGCAGAGGACGACGACATAAAAGCATGTAAAAATGCGTTGAAGTGCTCAAAAGCGATATTACAAATTATAAAAGAAGTCATTAACCCATTATTTAAGACACATGAATTACCTGAAATCACTGTAAGATTAGGGATGACTTATGGGTATGCTTTAGTAGTGCCTTACGGAAACAATTTAGAAAAAGCTCATATAGATATAATTGGTTCTAGCATAAGCTTGGCTTCAAAGATTATCTCTATTGCGAAGCCTAATCAGGTTTTGGTTGGCGAACACATTTACAATATCCTTCTGTCATCAGAATCTATACACAATACTAAGTTTATTGAGATAAATCTCGATCCTACAAAATGGAAATATCTTTCTCATTCTGACCCTGAAGGTATGTATCGTGTATACGAATATACAGAAAATTAGTCATTTGTTCAACAGTCTGGTATCGTAGAATCCTGAAGCAAAGCAACGTCTGTAAGATAGTATTGGAGGGAGTAAAAAGTATTGATGACGTCAGACGGTTTCTTGTGATGTTGCCAGAATCAGGAAAATAAGAAGAGCAAAAAAGGAATCGGATCTCTTGAAGTCTCTTACAGATTTACGAGAAATGAAAAAGAGACACATATCACAGAGCATTCATTTATTCAAGGTTGGACTGCTATAGGCGAATGGGGAGGCGTATCCATGAGTTACATTATATCTGTATGTAGGCCACTTCATCAGACGCGCTAAGTGGTATTCTACTCTTATCAATACAGTGATGGTGCACAATTCTATGAGGCAATATATACAGAACTTGCAAAGCATCACCAAACCATTCTTGCATATTGAAATGAATGACGAACCTTCATGGATGTCCACTAAGGTTAAGAATTGAAACTCAGCTTGGATTTAAAATAGTAAAATGGATTCGAGCGATTGAATTTGTCACTGACTATAGGCTTTGCGTTTCAGACCTTTTTATCATGGCTATGTCAGGCTTGAAGAATAGATCTGAAGTGACTTTGTCGTGATTCTTTATTGTTCTCTTCAAGGTCTGCTTGTCCGAGGATATTTATAATATGATTTCTCAGAATAATGGCATCATCAATACTCTTCATTGTAAAGGAGTACTTTTGTATATCAACCATATTAAAGAAATTATTCTCACTTCCTAATCCGATAACAAGGTAATCATATTTCAGCGTGGTCCATTGTATGGCCCAAACTAAAGAAGAAGATTGATAAACAGCATCATAATTTCTTTTAAAAGGTGTTACTTCGAAAGTCCTTCATGTTTTCGGTTTCAGTATGTTACCTATGCCTTTGTAAGACTTCTGCTGACCTCTGAGAATGACCGCATCATCCCTCCTGCTGTCGAACAGATGTTCGCAAAACAAATGAATGCCAGTACTATCTCACTTCACTCTGGTCATGCGTCACTTGTATCACACCCAAATGAGATTGCCCAATTGATCCTAAACGCAACAAAAGGAGTCACCAAGTAGGGTAACGAAAGGCTAGCGTATCTGTTAAACGGCAAAGTGATAAGTGTACAAAGTATCATAAGTAAGTGAAGTGTCATATGGAGAAGTAGCAAACCTATTTCAAAAGGTTCTGAAGCAGCTAACGCTAAAGAAACCTCAACCTTAGCTGTCATCAACTCTAGCTGCGACGAGATAATCAAAGGGGCTGAACGAAGTTCAAGCAAGGGAGTACAAAGCGATGTTGGTTGTATTAACATGAGCGGTAGTCTTCTACGCAATCTTGACTATGTATTAACTCGGTAGCTCATCTGTATAATTCTGGATCTTCTCTGACTGCGAAGCCTATAAGGATACAGCGTATTTTCATGTCTATAATATTTCACCACTACAAACAACTTGTAGTGCTATCTAAAGAAATCAAAGAAAGGCAAAGGGACTGGCTAGTCTCTTAGCATGTCTAGGTTAATGATGACTCTTCTGTTTAATATACCCCAATATTTCGTCGGCAACCTGTTCTGCTTCCTTTTCATCTGTATCAATTGATATCTCCTCTACTCCAGCTCTTATCTTAAAGACAGGCTTGAGGTTCTCGTGAAAAAAGTCATAGTACTGTTTTACTTCATCTATAGTTCTTTTGTCCTTCCTCTTCACTAGCACTCGATTAATGCATGTCTCTAGCTTGGTATTCAAAATAACAGACAATATATTATAATCTCTTTCTTGAAATGCTTTAATCCATTGTGGATCCGTTGTATGTGAATTTCCGTGAAACAATTCTGCAACTACGTTTTTCTTGCCTAATGCTTCATCAATGGATTCTAACGGCCCATTGGCATTTAAGTCCAGGTCCACTAAAACTGAATCTTCTAATGCCCCTCTGAGATATTGACCTACCTCAGTTTTGCCAGATCCCATGGGTCCTCTTAATATGATTAGGTTTTTCATACTCATGATGCTGGTTGTCGACGGTCTTTCTTAACTTCGTTTATTACCTGCTCCAAGGCCCCGCATTAGCTCCAGTTAATAACACGGTTCTTTCCATTTGCGTTTAGCTTCCTTATGAACAATCAATTTGTCATCTACTAAGCCGATGCGAACTATATCTCCTTCACTCCAAGCCAGATCTTCAATCTGCCGGAATAGATATCGTGAAACTATTTCCTACTTCAAGAGTGAGTGTATTTCCTCCTTGGCTGAAAACCACGACACTGCTATCAGAAGGAGCAGCAGCCGCTAGTATTGCAGTTATCGTGTTCACTATCAGTGCAATTGCTATTCTGATTCGATAATAATAGCGTATTCCCATTCACATCATAGCATCGATATGTATGTGTATTTTGGAAAGTCTCATTGCAATGTTTGACTTATTTCTCAAGAAAATATACGGAAGAAATTTGGATTCATGCCATAATACTTTATTGCTTCCTCGTTGCTACACTATCCATTACCAAATAATTATTCCACTTCTGTGGCACATGAGAAGTGAGCACAATCCTGCTTACAGTGTTTGCAAGGAAAAATGTAGATGTACATTTGTATCAAGATGCGAGTTTCTCAGCCTTGTATCTAACACATATACCTTTACAAGTCATATCTACATCTATTTTACTTACCTATTCGTAGTTTCAAAATAAGAGCGTAGTTTGGATTTTAGATCGTTGCATCTACTTCTGAGTGCAAAGAAAGAACGTTAGCATACGTATCTAGAATCATCTAGTAGCAATCGATGGAAGGCAGACTTTAACGTGTCTGGTCGTAGCCAGACTCTACGGACTCCTCTATTTCTTTGGCTCTCTCTATTATTTGTTTATGTTCACAATCTATACATATTTCTTTAACTTTGGCTTTGTGAGCAAAAAAAGTAAGTCATGATAAAACTTATCATACCCAAATCTCATTTCGTTCTCGGAGAGTTAGTTGGGCGATTTTTGGCATTTTCAAAACAATACTTGAAACTTGAATGAAGTATGACTGAAATTATAGTCGATCCTTTCTCCTTGAACCTCCTTACCCATGAATCTGGTTCCTCAGTATGTGAATTACCATGATTCATCTAGCACACCACATGCTCATATTTGGGATCCAACGCCTCCTTGAGATTACCGTCAAAGGTTGCTCTCTCATCCAGATTTAACAGATATGTTTTGTGCTTTCCTAAAAGTTCTTTCAAACACTCTGATATTGTGGTTTTTCCAGAACCTGATGGGCCCCTAGTACGATCAAATATCCTAAGATACTAAGATACAACAGCCACAATTTATTCGTCTGCAAAACACAAGACCTTGAATTCATCTCCATCATATACCAAAAAGTAAAGAAACTACCCTATGATACAGGCTAAGATCTAAGTTAAGTGCTAAGGGTTTTAGTATTAATATAATTCAATATACCTTTCTCTTCCGTTCGTTTATGTCTCCAGAAATACAATGCAAATTCCAAACGAGTCTTATAGTATAGAATATTACAAAAAAGGAAAACCTTGACCGCAGATCTCTTGTTGATTAATTCAGTATTGGATAGGTTACAATCTCTTTAGAACTATCGTGTATGATTCTACTGTGTGACTTTAAATCATTTTGTATTATTTAACACAATTCCGTCGTTGTAAATCTAACTACCTATTGGGTTAGTCGTTTCGACTTTCTTCCATGTATTATCATTCTTTGCATGTTCCATGGATTCTGACATGCATCGGCTTAAACTCTAGTTATTGGATTAAGAAAGATGTGTACATTACGAATTTTGGTTCTGTTGAATCATCAGGTGTTTTATACCGTTGTTGGGATCAGTTGGTAGAGTGTATGGATAGTAAAACAGCATAAAATTTCCTAAAAAACTCATAAACATTTAATTACTAAGTGCTTGCAGACACAAATATCCCTTGGATGCACACAAGATTGATGAATTAAAGGGTCTTATCAAAAAACAAGCAATAGTTGTTGATATAAATGGAATAACATTATCTAGTGGCGAAAAAAGCCAGTATTATTATGACCTAAAAAAGGTCATGTTCGACCCTGTTGGGATAAATCTTATTGCCGATTTAATGTTCGAAGAAATAACTCTTAAAGGGGCAAAATCTGTCGGCGGGTTAGAAATTGGTGCAATCCCAATAACCACAGCCATTCTTGCGAAAAGTGCAAAGGAACATCCGCTAGATGGGTTTGTGGTACGAAAACATGCAAAGGGCCACGGACTAAAATATTCAGTAGAGGGGAATTTGAAACCACCAGTTGTCATAGTAGACGATGTTCTAACTACAGGTGAGAGTCTTAAAAAAGCAATAGACGAGGTTATGAAAAGCAAAAATGTTAGCGTAAAATATGTATTTTGTATACTCGATAGAGAAAACGAAAACAATGTCCTCAAACAGGGACACTCTCCATATACGTCCTTGTGCAAGCATTCAGATTTTAAGCCATTCATAGACGCAGAAATAGAGAGACAAAAAGCCCAGAAAATTCAGGCATAATACCAACACAATTTCAACATCATTTCTCAACACTATCCAGATTCAACAGAATCGTCTTTTTTAATTACAAACCTCAAATATCATAAATTGTTAACACAAGACTAGACAGACTCATATATAATTACATAAAATATGAGAAAAGATATAAGAAGTCACCGTCAAGTTTCCATAAGGGTTAGTCAATTTTATAATGAAGTTCTACGTTGTGCTATCAACGACAATATCGAGTAATTGACTATTCTACATATAATTATGTTGTAACTATAATCTTTCTAATGAATATATTAGTCTTTCAATATACCAACAAATTCTCCTAGATTTTTAGCGCTTGCTGTGAAGCACCTCTAATATAGCATACATAGATAGTATTGTTGCAGAGGATACGGAGGCAAGATTTGATCTTTTCCTTAAATTCTAGGGCAGTTGTGTCGATGTTCTTGGTTGTTGTTTTGTTAGATTCCATTGTTTTTATATATGGTTTTCAAATGGCGATTGCACAACAAAGAATACCGCAATCACTATCACCAACAGAATTATCAGGAGCTTCTTCTAATTCTCCTCATGCGGCTGCCGCTAACGTAGTTCATGTTAACATGACTGCCGGGCAGTCAGAGTTGACCTCGATCATAGTCGAAGTAAGTGTTCATTACCCTACACCGCAAGAAAAAGGCATAGTAGATAAAATCGTTAATCAGACACTGAGTATGTTACAACCGATAGGGAGGGCGATAAACGAGTCGCATAGTTGCATCTTAGAGGCGGTTATATGCGGTAATAGTAATATGACCAACGGAACAATGTTGAGATTATAGTCCCCGCATTCACAATTGATTAGACAAACAACAACTATTCATACTAGTTAGCTAAATGGGTTGTACGCTTATAGACATCTTTCATTTGTCTGTGCATTATTTCCCGTGGCTTGTTCTGTCAGCCAATCAATATTTTATATTCTTAACGAAGGATGCACCCTACTAATGGCCACATTAATAACGCACACATTGGGTAGGATAGGTGACTTGTACACAGATATCGCAATAGAAGGATGATATTGTATGGCGTCCAGTTGAGGGGAATTGTATGATTCCAAATCTTTTTTGGTAGAAGTAGTTGCTAGATTAACCCAAACAATAACTTTAGGAGTACTATCAAGATTATTATTCCTACAACAATGTAAATAAGATACCAGAGTCTGCTGTTGTTATTTCCCCTCAGTTATTACATTTCCGGTAGCATCCCTGTGTTCTATTGCCGTGTGTTTGCCTGGGAAATCCACATTGCATGGATTGCTATGATATGTTTCGTTCATATATGACGTGAATGCACTCTAAAGAATGAGGAAGCTAACGATTATGACCTCGATTGTTTCTCGTCGTCTCCTGCTATCTTATTATTAGAGACAACTGTATTTACTAAAATGGGTCCGGTTAAATTATTCAGGAATACAAATAGACCATATGGACTTCTTGCAGTGGAAGATGATGGCGAAGTCATTTGGGCCGAAACAGTTAGCGATGAAGCAAAGATAGCTGGAAATAGGGTTCCCAAGGAAGAATTCAATAAAAAGCTCATACAAGAGGAATGGGAACATGACTTAAATACTAAATTCACCTTTGCTGATGGAGAATTTCAATTAATAAAACAGAACACCTTATGATTACTCTTATAGTAACAATAATATGTGCAATGTCGTGAAACGAACCTTACTTTGTGTCACGAAAGAGACGGCGTTGGCATTGTAACATTGACTTGTCTTGGAAATTGAATGTCATCGCTATAGACAGAGGACTTTTATGATATATATCTGCAATCCAATGACGGGAGAAAGAGCACAGAATGCCGCGGAATCACATACTACATAGGATCTGCAGTAGTGAAAAAATAAAGGATAACACCTTTCAGCTCTTTACCGTTGATGATACTGACATTGTAGTAGGAAGAAGAAACGGAAAATTATTTGCCTTCAACAATTCCTGTCCACACAGAGGAGCCTCACTCTCAAAAGGGGAATTAAAGGAAGATAATATAGTATGTTATATGCATGGTTACGAGTTCAATGTTTTTACAGGAAAATTGGAGAATATGAAATCATGGAAAAAACAAGATACATGGTTAGAGCAGAATCCAGAATGGAGAAAGGCAGGCGATTTAGTCTTGTATCCTGTGAGTGAGAAGAATGGAAGTATATTTGTAGATATTTGAATGACAATTCCTAGCCACAAGTTAGCTCACATTTAGGGGCTGACTTTGAGAGACTTTATCTCTGTATTTTTCCGCTTTATTTCAATCAATGGCCATTACACCATCTCCTAAAAAGCTGCTTCTGCTATTAGGGGCTGATAACGTCCGTCATTCACTTACACATGCAACTGGACAAGTTCAGCTTGATAAAGATTTTCTTTTGCAGTATATCCTAATACAGATACGAATCAGCTTGTTAGCTGTGATTAGTGTGCCGGTTTTGCATTCTTTAACACTATCAGTGTTTAATTCAAGTGCTATTGCTGTATCTATCATATTCCATTCATCCCGTAACTTTTGGAAAAAAAGATTCTTCCAGACAAGAATATTTCTGCTTCGTCTAGATGCAGTTAAAAGTAGAGAAATGAAGTGCTCCGGCAACTGCATAACATCTTTGTTATCCTCAGTCCATTTTTAGCCGAGTCTTCAAAGCTGTCTATTAAAGAAGTCTGTAATTCTCATTTGTTCTTTCGTATTCTTATAGATTTTAGTATTTCTAATCCATTCATTTTTAGATATGGATAGATTAACACATGCGAACGACAATGCATTCTGGAAATTGTCAAACCGTTTTGCTTCTCCATCAAGTGCTTTTCTTATTCCTTCTCTTATCTGCCATACTCCTAGTGGCATAACATATTCTGGACGAATTTCTCTTAGAATCAACGCCGCTGCTTTATGTCTTACTTTGAAAAGATGTTCAGCTACACCCAGTCTGGCAGCAAAGTATGCACCTGCTATAGAAGGATAATGATCTAAACCATTAGCATTTTCAAAATCTATTCCAACTCCTAAATTTCCATTATTATCATACCACGCTTCTTGCATTTCGAAACCCCATATGTCATCTGGAATTAAAATTACCGAATAATAGTTACCTAAATGAGTAAATTTGTAAACCTCAAAGAAATCAATTGTTGGAAATGTCTCGATCTCTTTTATCAAACTGGCTGAAATGACGTCATCAGTAGCAGAGATACTCCATTTTGTAGGCACCAACCTTCTGTTTGTTTGCAATCCTAACATCCCTATGCTAAGAACTCGGCAGATTCTACTGACTTCTACTCCACCTTGATAAAGATTGACTATACCTTCAGCCGCACGCAAATCCTTGTCATAATAAACATTTTCTAGTCTTTGATCTACCGAGAGCGAGGATGAGGTTTTAAAGGTCTTTAAAGATGCAACAGGGCCAAAAGGGGCTGAATCAGTATCTAAACCCAAATCTTTCTCTTGCTCTATATCTGCGATGGGTGTTTTTTCAAAGGTTGCTTCACTTTCGACTGATTTACTGGTCATAGCTAACTCCTGCAAAGATTCTATGTATTTTCCAGACGTACTATGAATATCAATATTTGATACTCCTCGGACAAGAGATAATCGATAATTAACAATTTCCTCAATACTTTTGCCGAGCCACATCTCTGGCTTATCCAGTATTGTTGTGTCTCCATGTAGTGGTGGCACCATCGGCCCAACTTTTACCTTAGGGTAACCATAACGTCCAACAAATACTGAAGGTGGCGTAGCACCAGAAAGCGTCTTTAGCGAGAACTTGGCAGAATTATCGTTAAGGAATTTAATCCAATTCTTCTCCAGTTGTTCCTTGATTTCGTTAGCAGTAGGCAGATCCTAATCAGTATGTTAAAGCGCCAAAAAGTTATTTGAAGATATAGCACGCCAGAAACTACCAGAACATAAAGCAGGCCTATTCAAATCATACTTTATGATAACGCAGGTATCTGCTTTATGTATATGATTAATACATAAGTATAAGATTTATTTAAAACCTATAAATCACATGTTATATGAAATTTACAGTGATAACAGAGGAATAATGAGTACTACAAACCAGTCAATGCAACTACCAATAGATGAATGTGAGGAGTGGATATGGGATACTTTAGACAGTACAAAAGATTGCGGTTTTGAATATATAAAAGATGGAAATAAAGAATTTCTTATATTCAATACAAATGATTTCTTCGCAGATGCCAAAGCATTAGAGAAAATCAGGAAAACTACCGGCATGGAATTGGTTCAAATGAGTACACATAATGGATATACACATTTATGGTTTGGTAGATATATGTTGCAAAAAGATATCAAGTTTAGAAAAATCTAGTATCCTTACAAGTATTAATGCCCTGTCTCTTTCGGTTGATAGTAGTATGATTTCGTACTAAGGTTGTCAACTTCTCCAGTGATACTGGCTTTTGAATGAATTCATCTATTCTCATGGAAGGTAAAACTCTCCTAAATTCAATGTCATTAATTTCAAATGCAGTCATAAAAAAGACCTTAACTTCGGGTTTTATTTCTTTAACTTTTTTTATAAACTCAAATCCATTCATCTGTGGCATTCTAATATCAGATATAACCAGACGATACTTTGAAGCATTTACCTTAAAATGTTCCAATGCCAAAGCTGGGTCTGTAAATGCATAAACGTCAAACGAACGGTGCTTTTGAAGACCTAATTTTATTACTGTGACGATATCAAAGTCATCATCGAGTATCAATATTGAGGATTTACGATTTCTATCCTCAACATCATCGCCGACCTCCACACAGCTTTTACTTAGTGATGGGGAATATAAAAGTAATTTTCTAGCGCTAAAATAGGTTGTCGTTAGTAATGCCTCACATCATGATATATTCTAGTTGTCAGCACGTTTGGGTTTGGATCTGTCAAAAACGGCTAAATCAGGGGCCAGAAGTCCTACCGCAATCCGCTGGTAAGATAGATCAAGCCAAAGATTGATTCTATGCGATTCATTCTACCTAACATCTAATTTTAACTCTTCTGCATGATTTCTCCTGTGACACTGAGGACACAATACTTGACAGTTAGAGGGTTTATTATTCGATCTATCACCATTCTTATGATGAAAGTCTCTTCCGTACAGCTCGAGTTTTTCTTTGCAGATGGCACACCTGTACTTCTGCTTACGGAGGACTACCGCCTTCACACCATCTGGAAAAGAAACCCTATTCTGTTTCTTAATGCGTGCCGGTCCACGATACAGGATTGCCAGAGCGATTAACAAAAGCGATATTGCAATGGCTTTTTGTTGTCCCGTAGTCAAATAATGAGGAAGAGAATGCGAAGACAACCATACGTAGGTTGATGCAATAGTTAGAAGCATGCCAATCATAACTCTCAACTTTGTCTTCCGTTTTGTCCATCTCCTTATCCCAAATATTACCACCATAAACAAGAACAATAGATATTGATAACTGAATAATCTGAAGGTAGAATAGACTCCCGGGAGGCAGGCGGTATAAACAACAGACCAACTCAAATTCCATGACCTGGAATACTATCGAGTCCGACACACTGACTTAAAGTCTCTAGTCAAAGGTGACAATACGATAGGGGATTATTTTTTCATTGTTTTTTACACAAAATCTTAAAAACAAATGTTACGTATGAGCGTACGAATTGGGCCTTTTCAAAAATTCATCATTAATGTCTGTATAATCACCCAAAATCAAATGTATTAGAAATAAGTCTCAGAAGTATATTCTAGATATTTTTCAATTAGATTGGTATTTAAAGCCTTTATATAGTTTCGTCATACATCTTTTGTGGAGGGTGTTTGACATAAGACATCGCAGGTTAGAATCAACGGTTGCTATTATGATTCTTTTTGTCTCAATAAGTTGGATTTTCTCATCAAATGTAAATGCTCTTTATGCAATGTCCGATCGCAGTACTGGCAACGCAACATTACAACCGCTTACCAAAGATAATAGCACTACTTCCAGTGCTCCCTCTGTCTTACATTTGTCCTCCGTCCCATCAAATAATGGAACTTCATCAACATCAGAACCTTCTACCAACAACAAAGCCGACACAAATTCTGCCACCGGTTCAAACAGCGGGACGGCTCACACGCATCATGGTACTAGCACCGGCAGTAGCACCGGCAATCATCATAACGATAACACTAAATCACATGATCTTGCCCAGAAGATAATAAACAAGATTAAGCAAAAATTCAAAGTAGGAGATGTTCCTTTTCCTTGACAGCTTCCATAATATTGTGTCATACCTGCATGTAGAATAAATGGCTTATTAAGTCAGCATAGCTATAACAATCCATGCTGTATGCTCAGTCGTATGTAATACTCAATGGTAGATCTCTAATTTGCGATATTTCTAAATATGAAATCAAATAACTATTTCAAGAAAGGTAAGCGGCCAGATGAATCCCAATCAGAGACTACTATCATTATGTTGCCTTCAGATGCCAATCCAAAAGGGAATGTTTTCGGTGGTACCATACTAAAACATGTAGATCTTATCGCAAATCTTGTTGCTAATAGACATGCAACGCATGCGAACACTGTGACTGCAAGTATTGACAAGATGACATTTTTAAAACCAGTATATATTGGAAATGCATTGATACTTTCTGCAAGGCTCAACTATGCGAAAAGATCTTCTATGGAAGTTGAAGTTACAGTACACGCAGAAGATCTTGACAACGGTAATCGAGTTTTAACTGGGACTGCATTTGTTACCGTAGTAGCCCTTGGCGATGAGGGAAAACCAACTGAAATTCCTCCATTGAACTTAGATAGTGATAATGATAAAAGACGTTTCCGTGAGGGTGAATCTAGAATGATAACCAGACTAAAAGATGCAGGTAGAGTGGACATCTAAGACTACAAGTCGAAGCGAATAATAGAATCTGTACCAGAAACTCTGGGGCATAGTATGATGATTGGTACAATATACTAATTGAAAATAAAAGGTTCATTATAACGCAGAGAATGGAATAGACTTCAGTAGAAGCATACAATATTATTTCTAGTGAACCCACAGGCATCTTTATCTCACAATCGCTCGACAATCAGATATACAATGATGCAATATCAAAGAGTGGCCCAGGGTATTCTAATAACAAAATAAGAATTACTTTAACCAATTCCGTCTCATATGCCAACGAGCTAGGGATACCTCTTGCATATCTAGCTAAATATTCAATGTTGAGGGTTGCTACGTTTATTCTTACTAACATCTCTTCATTTTCAGTTGGCTTCTGAATAAATTGTCTTTGGCCTTCTGTAGGAAAGACGTCTTTTTTTAAATGCATCGTACTCTTGTAAGTCTGAAAAAGGGCCTTGATATTAATATCTATTTTCTTCATTTGTGCATATAATTGAAAGTCATTCATTACTGGCATTTTGATATCCAGAATTAATAGATCATACCTGCTGCTTTTGAAATTCTCCAGCGCCAAAGTAGGATCAATAAACGTATAAACTTTAAATCCATTACTTTCTAAAACCACCTTTAGTGTCAAACAAACATCTGTTTTATCATCTACTATCGGACACACTACAAAAAGCGCTTTGTCGCACTGGATAAGTTACAATCACTTTGAAATCAAAGTACGACGATCCTAATTTCTATTTCAAATGATTTTATCAGAAGACATGCCATCATTTCCAATGAAATACTTTAGTTCTACTCCACAAGGACCAAGAATCGTTCAAGATTTGACACCAGCATAATGCTGAGGACATAACTCCACAGTTTAGAGTCAAACACTACATCAAATATCCTAAAAACCAGACATAAATATCGATAACAAACTTATACTTATATGTCGACGACACTATATTCGTACTAATTCTAAACGATTCACAATGACCAAAGCCAGAGAATTATCTTTGATTGCGGTAATCGTTATACTTGTAGCTGTTATTGCGATTCAGTCTATCACCAATAGCCGAATACTATCTCTCATAGGACAGCAACCACAACAGTTACTACTACCCGTTCTCTCTACAATAATGAATGGAGCAAAGCAGCTGCAAAAACAAATAACAGGACAAAATAATAACAATGGTGATTGTGCAGGTGCAGCTGTTACTGCTACTTCCTTTACTAAGTCAAGCTCCCATAACTCCTCTCAAAACTTATCTCTAACAGGTATATTCAAACAAGTGGAAAATTCTGTAGTTCAGATCACGAGCACACTATCAAATCCTAACATACAGATTATCATAAACGGTAACCCTATAGAAGGACAATCTACTAGATTGGGATCTGGATTTATATACGATAAGCAAGGTTATGTCATTACCAATAATCATGTAGTTGGAAACGCTAAAACAGTTGATGTAACATTTGTTGATGGAAATACCTATGCAGCAAAGGTGGTTGGTACTGATGCATTTAGCGATATTGCGATAATTCAAATGACTGACAATTTCTCGACTGAAAATCTTTTACCACTTGTAATTGCCAATTCATCTAGTTTGCAAGTTGGACAACAAGTGATAGCAATTGGTAATCCATTTGGACTTAGTGATACGATGACAACCGGTATTGTCAGTCAAATGGGGCGTTTGTTGCCAGACCCAAACACCGGATTCTCTATACCAAATGGAATTCAGACTGATGCTGCGATTAATCCGGGTAATTCTGGGGGTCCCTTGCTGAATATGCATGGACAAGTATTAGGAATGAATATTGCAATTAGTTCTTCTACAGGCGAGTTTTCCGGTATAGGGTTTGCAATTCCATCAAACACCATCATACGTGAGGTAACAACATTAATCGAACATGGATGCTACAGACATGCTTGGCTTGGAATATCTGGAGGTAGCGTAACCCCGGGCTTGGCACAGACCGTAGGTCTACCACGGAACTACAAGGGAGTGGTTATCGGTTCAATTCAAGCTGGTAGTCCCGCATACAAGGCAGGTCTACAAGGAGTAACACAAGACGAATTTTCTAATACGCAACATGTCGGTGACATTATAACAGGAATTGATGGACATAGTTTGAGGAGTATAGATGATCTCATCAGTTACATCGATGTGCATAAATCTGTTGGAGATAACGTAGTGCTCACTGTGAACAGGCATGACCAAATAATGAATATGAATGTGGTCTTGCAGACACGACCGCCATCACTGGAGAATGCTACGTCACAAGGGTCAATTCTTCCATAATAAAATTCCCTGTAATTCCTAAAGCATCTACAACATCTTTGAGAGTAAGCGAGGAAATGCCTCGGAATATCACAAACACTTCCTTCGTCTATCTCTTAGGTCCTCAATACGATTTGTCTTCTTAGCCTTACCAACAAAGAATTTTAAGACTATGGCTGTTAACCAGTTAAATAATTATCAGTCAATCATTCAAGTCGCCAATTACATCTATGAAGACTAGAGTTAGTTTTCACAATGAACTTCAGGAACTATATGACACATTCCTGTTTATAGTGTTCTTGAAAATGGTAGATTATTATTTTCAACCTATAATTCAGTATTACGAGCCTTGAACTTCGCTCTTCTCTTGTACGAATCGCGTCTTTCTCTTTTTCCAACCCCTCATTCTAAGGCGCTTGTTGCTCCGATATAGAACGTGGGAAGGACACTGCTACTAAGAACAGGATGAGAGATACGGGAAGTATCGTCACCACCGACACCACTGTCTCGAGGCCAAAATCAGGCCCAAAGTGAAGGCAAAAAGGGTGACAATATTGGTGACGAATAGTGGACAAGCAAGGTAATGATCATTAGCAATATTTTTGGTGATCTCATACTACTAGGCTTGAACAGTGGTTAAAATGAAAAAAGAAGAGGATAAATCAGTCAACTTATTGCAAGCTTCGTTCACTTATGGTCTGTTTAATTCCCGAAGATTTTCATTTTGGTCAGGATAAGAACAAAATTAAAGTTAAATGGAAAAGCATGTAATCCTGTGGTACCACGGCAAGAGTGATAGTAAAATATACGTAGGCTTTAAGTAGAAATAACATAGTCTATACTAAAACAACTTGTCAAATAAGCCTACTGCAATAGTTACTGGAGGTAGCAGAGGAATTGGAAAAGAAGTTGCCAGTCTGTTATCAAAAATGGGAGCAAATGTAATTGTATGTTCTAGAACTCAAAGTGAAATTGATTCGGTAGTTAAAGAAATTAACAATATCATGATAACAGATGGTAATAACCATCACGATGAAAGTGACGATGACAGGCTACTTGGCATAAGATGCGATGTTAGTAAGTCCTCAGAAGTAGATCATCTCATTGAATTAACAATTGCCAAATTCAAACTCATTAACATTTTAGTTAATAATGCTGGACTAGTGTTTGTCAAAAAGTTACTTGATACCTCAGAAGAGGAATGGGATAAAACAATAGATACTAACCTAAAAGGCGCATTTCTATGTACAAAAGCGGTTCTTCCTTCCATGATACAAAATAGATCTGGTGTCATTATCAATGTGAGCTCCGGTGCTGGAAACACCGGATTTCCAGAATTATCCGCATATTGTGCAAGCAAGTTTGGTATGATAGGATTAACTGAAAGTTTGGCATGGGAAGTGGGAAATTACAGCATACGAGTGATGGCAATTTGTCCGGGTGAAGTGGATACGAAGATGCAAGAAGATTTCGATCCAGGTTATTATAGAACCAACAAACATAAGATGCTTAAGCCAAAAACAGTTGCGGAAAAAATTCTCGAGATGATATTTGAAGAACGCCGATATCATAATGGTCAGTCCATCGAGATTGGTTAAGAGCAGTACTTTCGGACAACAATCAACTCAGCTGAATATCGTATATTAGTCCTGATCTAATATACAGGAATAAGGGATCGGTAGATTGGTGGGGTTTCCTTGGAATTCCCAAGGAAAGGTACTTACCATTTGAACAAGTGAGAGAGTTTGCCAGGAAACTGAAATTAACGAGCAATAAGGCTTGGCGTAAATACATCAAGTTAAATGCCTCGCAACGTCTACAATATTTTTTCCTCCTTCATAGTGACTCTTGCCAAAAATGATTTTGGAATACAATCTCTCACATAGATTTCTACATACCATAGACACAGCTTAGAATACTCTAGTTAAAACTACAGGTGCCACTAATAGGGAGAGGGCAAACGTATTACAATAATAAATGATTGCTTACCAAAAATGTACATTTTTTATCTGTTTAAATAGCTACGAATGCTACATCATCTGGAATAATCTGTTTCGCCAAGACCATTATAAGGTACAAAATCTCAAAATATGAAGGTAAAGGATTTTGCCGCAATTTTTGGATATGTCAATGATAACTTACGAAAATAGGGGCATGAATTCAAATCTTACCAATTACAGTAATGCAATTGTTCTACTAACCAGATCCAAAGTAATGTAACTCTCTTTAATGAGGCCCATTAAGTGAGTAACTGCTAAAAGGAATAGTGTATTAGAGGCAACGATGAATTCAAAAACGAGCATCGCTCTTTCAACTGTAGCCATTGCAGCAGTCGTCTTACTGTTTGGCTCAAGCACTATAGTTGCAGACCAACAAGCATTTGCAGATGGACACCACTACTACAATCATCATCACCACCATCATCACCATCATCACCACTACTACAACCACCATCACTAAATAACCACAACACCAAATATCAAGAACTGAACGATATTAGTGGCAGATGAGTCCAATCTATTTTTTTTATTTTTTATGAAGATATGAGTCCAAACATAAAGAATATAGCAGGTTGCGAAAGGGTAAATCATTTTATCAGCAGGATATTATGTCATGCTCAGATAAAAATGGATACCACCATGATTCGTATTTAAAAAGACCTAATTTTTTTATTTTTTGTACGAGATGATGAGTGGATTGCTGTAGTACTACCGGCCTTAACTGATCCAACCATTTACTCCCATGATTGTTAGTCACTTTATGCTCATGATTATCATATATCAAGTCTGATCCTAATCTAGTAGAATGGATCCTCAAAGGATTTACCATCTATGATAATTAGTACATCGTTAGTAGTTGATACTAGAGCTCTAAATCTTGATCCATCATTCGAAGAACTACGCATCACTTTCTTGAAAGGAGTCCTATATTTCGGCACTGATTTTGTTAGGCAGAGTAGCTTAAAATGGTAAAAAAGGATTCTGCTAGTTGATGACGAACATGACATTAATTTAAAACTTAAGATCGTTTTAGAGGGCAATGATTTCAAAGTTGATTCATTTACTAATCCTTTAGCGGCGTTGCAGAATTTTAGGGGTGGTCTATACGACTTGGTTTTATTAGACGTTAAAATGCCAATAATGAATGGATTTGGTTTATGCCAGGCAATTAGGAACTTGGATGATAAACTGAAAATTTGTCTCTTGACAGCAGCTAGTGATGTCTATTATGAAGCCCTTTGGAAAACGAGCATTTCCTAATATCGATGAAAAGTGCATTATTCAGAAGCCCATTGAAAATGAATTGTTGATAAAACTAATAAAGTCAATTATTTGTTAGCTCATAAATTGTGTGTTTTATTAATGCTAGTTCAAAATATACTCTTCTGATTGTAATTCCATTACTCAGGCTAGTTACCTCAACATTACTGAGTATTGATAAACTGAGCAGAGGGGAAATTTCTGCCCTTCATAGAGCACCAGATACTGAGAAAATTAATACCCCGGTCTGATGGAATCTCTTTTTCCGATATTGTTGTTTTAATGGATATGCTAGACCTACATCTTCCATCTCAATCACAATCACGATTATTAGAATACGTTAGATCTGTGTTAAGGGAGGAAAATGAGAACATTCAGTTCATTATTGTTACGAGCTCATTTGCTTTAATAGAAAAAGATACTACTGAAGAACTTTTCATGCTGATGCCATCGCAGCAGCTGGCTGAGGGTTCTGATCAATTAGTGAAAGTGTCTGATGCGAATGCGTGTCTAATGCGGTAGTTTGAAATGAATAGCTGCATAGCTAAATGCTCTCAATAAGCACCGATTGGCTCAGCAAATCTCCAACGGAAGTAACTAGAATATACGAAGACATCTTATCAAAAATACAGGAATGACTTCGTGCAATATTAAGGATCACTGACAACTTCTTAGATGACGAGAATACTTTGAATATGCCGCTACGGAATAATGTTGAATATGTGTATTTCACCATTGCACTTAATTAATTATTAATTACTCTCACGAGGAATGGATAATTACTGAATTACTGGTCATTACCATATTTCTGTGGCACGTGCTGCCTCTTAGCTGGATATTATTGCTAACAAACGACTACTACCGGTAGTTCCAAGTTCGTCGAATCTAGGATTTATTGAAACGTGTCCATCATCTAACAACGCTTATCCTATCATAATATTGCAGTATTTTTACGCAGTATTTATTTATCGTTTTTAATTATTATCTGAAAAATTATTACTCTCTTAAAGGGAGTCCAATAAGTGAGTAAGCGATATAGGTTAATGCTATTGCTACAATTGCTAACTAGAAGGTTTGCAAGTCTATGATTACCTCAGTCTTTCAATCGATACGACCTCAGTTGCCATCGTTATCTTTACTCTGATTACTATGGCTGTACTGTTATCATTGTCTCCTCAAACTGCAAATAGTCAGTTTTTACCATCACCGTCGTCTGCAAATCAAGCGGGAAATACAGTCGAACATAAAGGCTCTCATAAAGCACCATCTCCAAGTGAAGGCAATACTATTGATCCATCTTCTCTTCATCCTCAATCCAACACTACTTCTCCTGGGTGCATCAATTACAATCCGTCCACAAGAAAAATTACTGTCAGCTGTAGTAGTCCAGTTAGACTTACAGATATTGATAACAAACTCCATGATATCAGTATTCTTGCTAAGCAATCTGCAAATGGTGTATGGTTTCTGAATGCAAATCTAGTAATTGCTAAAGGAGCTACACTCCACATTGATTCTACAGATACTAAGTGGCTAAAGATAAGCTCAAAGCTAACGCGTGGTGCTGGTATTGCTAAGAAAGCTCCTGCATACATCGTAGATGTACATGGTAGTCTAAAGATTGATTCAGTAAAGATAACATCTTGGGATCCAACGACAAATTACTATGCTATAACTAATGGATCAAGGACTGGAAGTGGTGTATTTATTTTTGGTTCTCCTAGGCCATCTATCGTAGTTGAAAATAATACAACAGGAACCACAGATATCACAAATTCAGAGATTGCATATTTAGGATATGAACAAGGCAAGCATAAAGGCGGTTCAGGACTAAGCTATTATTATGGAGGCGATGGAAGTAATATAAGAAATAACGATATACACCATGTGGTACTTTGGACTATATACTTTTGGCGTAGGTCACATGATTATTGAGAACAATATTATCCGTAACAGCGGCCACTATGGTCTTGACCCCCATACAGGAACACATGATATGATAATTAGAAATAATACAGTGTAATACAATAATGGAAATGGTATAATTTGCTCCCTGAATTGTTACAATATACTAATTGAGAATAATAAGGTTCACGACAATGCAGAAAATGGAATTGACTTTAGTAGAAATATGTACAACTCGATTGCTAGAAATAATATTGTTTATAATGAAGTACAAGGCATTTTTGTTTCACAATCACATAACAATCAGATATACAATAATACAATATCAAAGTGTGAAGTTGGTATTCAAGTGGTATCCGGCTCTTCCAATAACAGAATTTCTGGAAATACTATAGACAATTCCATCTCACAGGCTATACTGATCAACAATGGTTCGTCGGGAAATACGTTCTCTGATAATAAAATAATTAGTTCTACGCCAGCAGGATTAAAAAATAATCAAGATTCGACAGCAAAGAATAATAGCTTTTATAATAATCAGATAAATCGTTCTACCACTGGAGGAGACGCAACAGCAGGTACTCCTACAGAAGCACCATATATCAAACATAAAATCCACAAATAGAGTAACGGTAAAGGCCGCATAGAATCATGTGAACAGCAGCAGCTGCCGAAAACTTTAAGTTCTCTACTTAGGTAGCCGTGCAGACGTTTAAGATGTTTATTTAATTCTCATATATGACATTCTATAATGAAAAATAGAAAGGTACTCCTAGAAATGATATTATAAACACCGTGAATAAAATGACATAATATATCATAGTTTAATCTATAAAAATTCCTCACTTTGAGAGAGTCCCATAAGGGAGTGGTTGATAAAGACTACGATCATATTCTACCGCAATGGAAACTACAAAAAACACGAATGTAGAAGAAAATATGAGGTGTCTCTATTCTTTTGGTAAAGCAGCTACGATCTTGAGTCAGCACGGTGGTAGCGTGTTGTTGGCGTGAGTAAGCAAGTCTTTAATCTATGGAGACGTTAATTGAATATGGTAGATCTAATACTGCTAACTATTTCGGTGATTTAACCGATTGAAACGCCAAAAAATATTAACCATATGACTTGCCGTCATCGATTTGTCTGGACTAGCTTGGTTCGTTATAGTGTCCTATATGAGAGAACAGATCGCAAGTTTCAATGCAACGAAACAATTTCTTCAATCGCTACCACGTTAGAATCACACTTGAACTTGCAATAGAAAAAACATGTCAGATCCGTGTAATCACTCAGGAAAGGCAATACACTCTGGGATTATTTGTTTACCACAGGATCAAAAGAAAGTCCATCAACTAATAGGAAACGAGAATAAGCATGTATGATAAAATTTTCCTAACCTAGTACAAGTACAAATAGTACAAGCACAACAACTATACTATTACAACGACACTAACGCTCCCTCGCTGGGAAAAATATGGCCAATGGAGTTGGAAGTAACCAGTAAAGAAGTCCGATTTGGCGTATTAACCTCATCAGGATACAGACCTGATCTAATTACTACTCTTAATCAGACAGAATTAGCAGAAAAAGGATACATGCAATCACCAAATGATTGGTAGAATGTTGAAATGCCTGGGTATTTTAAAATTAATAGATTTACCAAATCATCAGATAATGGAGGTCCACATATAGAGCTCCTAGCACGTGGTGGAAGAAATACAGATTCTATAAAACATGGTTGTGAGGCTACAACATATCATTCAAACACATATCTGGATGGAAGAGTCAAATTTGAAAAAGACTTGATGCACACAGATGGTTATACCAAGAAAGATCCAGAAAAACGATATGCTATAACAAGTCCGTTGTCTGGAAGATGGATTGGAATAAAAGCAGTATTCTATAACTTACCTGCAGGTAATGCAAGAATGGAACTGTGGATTGACAATAATGGTTTGAACAATAAGACTGGTCTACCATCAAACAATTGGACCAGGGTCTTTGAATTTACAGATGATGGTGACTGGGCAGGTGGTCATACAAAATGTGGTGGTTCAAATAACACTGTAATTACATGGGGCGGTCCAATAGCTGTATTTAGATGGGACCGGATATGGACGTAAAATATTTTAGTGTAAGAGAAATTCAAGAGTGAACAATCTTGTTGAAGAAAAGTATCCTAATTTTATGTCCTATTGGTCGTGAGATTGAAGAGCCTTTGCTCGAACTATACCGATGCAATTTTGCTGGTTTCATGTGGTTTAAGTTTGTCCCAAAATGA
>QHBN01000121.1 GCA_003176995.1 Candidatus Nitrosopolaris wilkensis | reverse complement strand
TTCTGATAGTTTTCATTACGCATCAAGTCATTTGAGGCTTGCTCTAGCCTCTGTAGTGGGGGAGAGCTATCGAATTATTTTGAGGCAACTTTTTTTCCTTAATTCCTGGGTTCTGTTTCTGAGGTTACTTCTGTTACTCCTGCAGCTGCCGCAAGATCACTCTGAGTTCTATGTTCATTGCTATCTCTATTATTCATGGACGATAGGTAAAACACCGGTGCTGCCAGCCCCATGGGATCTTTTCCTGCAGCTAACTCATTGTCATTAATCTCATGCATTAAATCGATTGCTTTACGTTTTGTTATTTCGCTTTGATTAGTCTTATTTGCAACTCTTCCGATGCATTTTATAGGATCTTGTATTGGGATTTTAAGCTCAAGTTTCGTGCAAGATCTTTACGTGCTAATTAGAGTCAACGACAAATAACTTTTGTTCCTTGCTACCAAATGATGGACATTTAAGAACACCTGTTGCTGTTCTTTCTGTTTTACTATCAACGACATCAGGCACAGGAAGATTGACCGCAGCAATCATCTACTATCTCCTCCACGCAGCGCAACTTCAACAATGGAAGTTATGACTATTATTTTCCTGTTCATGGTAGTTAAAGTCTCGACTATTAAATTGATTTTTCCAGATTATAGCCAAATTTAGTCCAAATCTTGACACGATAATGAAACTGTGTCTAATGCACTACCACGACCACAACTTGAATTTGATTTAAGAGGAAAAAGGACTTGGTTACCATGACAGGATTAGTGGATGATTTGGGTATAATTTGGGTATTTTGTTAAATATTCGAGATGAAAAAAACACTATATGTTAGCTAGTATAAGATCATCAAAACAACTAAAGGATTTGGTATGTAGACCGAAGGTCATGATATTTGGAGGTATGGCGACAATGGCAGCAGGAATGGTTCTTACTATAGTTGCCCTTCTATCGCATACAACATGATATGTTTGAAGTGTATGTAATTTCTAGAATAGTTCGGCTTGGTCAAAGCGTGTGATGAGGAGTCGATGTGAATCTGATGCCGATCTATCTCCTTCACAGGAAATGGAAGCTATTCACAGTATATAAAGACAGAGATCTGAAATGTCATCTGGTCATTACAATAAAAACAGAATCGTCCTTAATTTAGGAATTTTAGACAGGCATGGTTAAACTTCTCTTCTCTCCTACCAGAACCATGAGAAGCATATACGAGAAGACGCTTTGTTGCGATTCCTAACTTATCTACAAATTTCGTTATATCTTCAGTAAAGTAAAACTCTGGAGATGCTCTACTCGTTTTGGAGAAACACATGTTACATAATTTAACTCCTCCCTTCCATATGCGCTGAATATATAACTCCAAAAACTATGATTACGCGACTTAGTATGGGTAGCTTCGGCTCGAAAAGCTTGCATTCCTATTCGCTTGGGTTCCTTCTCGGAGGCAGCTAAAGCCTCATAGAAGCAGCGTTTAGTTGTAGAGATTAGCGATGAAGAATTTTAGATTAATTAGATTATTATTCGAATTATACGCTTGAGCAAGAGAGAGCATCCGATCAAATATGTCTCTGTCTGATTTATTTAATAAGTTTCGAGAGCATCAAATGAGAATTTCTTTAAGAATGTGGTATGATGATGGAATATCAATAGAACAATGATATAAGAATCATAAATGATATGGGTGATTTAGAAACCAGAATAAAAAGAGTCGCTGACTCCTTGAATTTTTATTAATACTAACTTCATCATAGCAGCACGGGAGAACGGAATATTCATAATGGGGATGAATCCCTGACGATAATTATAGGCTTCTTTCATGAGGGGTCTAGGAAGAAAATTTCATAGCTGAAGAGCAAAACATAGGGTGTGAATCTTACATAAGTTATCATTAATCCCCATCTAATTCACTAAATAGTTATGATATTCTAGATATTCAAAGTGCTAGTAAGCATATGAAAAGGCCTCAGCACTAGCCTTACAGACCGCTGGTGGAGCCAGCTGAACACCAGGAAACTCGCTACAGTCTCGATATATTTTACTTATTTACATTTGAGTCTCCTTAAGATCTGGCCGCTCGCATCGACCATCAACATAAATCCAATTTTTCTTATGGGAATGAGTTGCCATAGGATTGAGGTTCGTTCATCATTACAGGGCCCAACATCA
>QHBN01000120.1 GCA_003176995.1 Candidatus Nitrosopolaris wilkensis | reverse complement strand
AGAAAAAGAATTAGGAATATGACATGAGATCAAACAGTCAAAACTACAATGATATCTAATATATGTACAGTCAAAGAAAGACTTTCCAAACTTTAGGGATTATAATTTTTGTCAGATAGAATTATAAACATTATATCAAATTGGGTGTGTTGCTCAGCCGCCAACAATATGATCTGACTTTAGTGTTTTCATCACAATGTCCCACGGGGTGACTATATAATTATGCTCTTCTTCTTTTTCATTGCCTTCCAAGATCAAGCATGGATTGTGAACATCCATCAAAAGTTCTGCCGCGCTACTTACAGTAGTATTGGATTTAACAGTAGTTGGGGAAATGATATCCAAGTTATTATTGATATTGATGCCTGCTAAGCCTGCAATGCCATTCTTGCGCAAAACTTCCCTTCCATTATGACTCAATAGAAACTCGAGTATCTTTCTATCATTTATAACATGAGGCAATCTGGATTTTCTACTACTTTCGGTACCATTAACACCGCCACTATCATCATGAGCAAAGAGTTCTTCCTTTATTCCGATATTTCTAATACCTTTATTCAGCATATAGTCTAATGCATCCCTGACGCAAACCTTGTATTCTCAAAGACTTCCAATGCTCTTTTCAAGGGAGAATCCATTTCTAAAGGCATTACAAAGCCATCCATTATTTGTGATGCACTTGTCCGGAACCAGTCCGGATAGCCAGAGTCTAAAATGCTGGAAATAATATGTTTACTACTAATTCTACCTATGGATCTCCCTCTTTGTACTTTATCGTCGTCGATTACTATTACTCCATCCACATAGATTTGAGGCCCTATTGCAAGAAATGTTGCTATTTGAAGCAATCTTGTATTTGGTTCAACAAACAAAAATGGCCGTCTTAAGATGTGAGGAGCTGCGTCTTTTATTTGAATATCTGATAAGTGATTCATACAAATCTCCAAATCATTATTGTTAGTACCGCCCCATTTTAATCATTAATTGTTTTTTTACTAATACTACCGCCCTTCGTTTACTTATGGCCTCCACAAAATACCCGAAAACCAAGACTGACCAAATTGATCATAGAGTGTTTTAGGTTCTATTAGCAGTTTATCACCTACCCAGTTCCTCACGGCATCGAAATCCATAAGGACTTCCTCTTACGATTAGAGGCGAGAAGCTTCGCAGGCAGGTATGGTTTCGCATTCGACACAAGATATGACAGTTTCATGGCCGGAAGCGCTGCAAAGTATATCGAGAAGAGGCTAGAGACGACAGGCATGCAGATAATCAATCCTCATACATCATACATCACTGATAGTCAGGAGAGGGTTATCAGAAGTGAAGTGTTCTGGGGACATGGCTCGGTAACCAGCTCATGACAATTCAAATGTCTTGAGCTTCGTTCTGGCCATTATCTAGCGACTAGAGAGCATAGCGCATTACAAATGAAGTCATTGTAGAAAATAAATATTAGCTAATGTGTTAACGAAACAAAAGATTTCTTAGTTCTCGTAACTGCCAGACAAATTGTTTCATGTGGTTGTTGTCGGTTTTGTTCTTGCGCCTCTTCGTCTATCCAATATAACTACCATGAGCCCTATTATCAGAACAATGATTCCAAAAATAATTATGATTCCTCCTACTACTATGCCACTAAATAAATTTACATTAAATTGGTTGTTTTGACCTACGAAAGGAAGATTACCAAACAATATACCAACACTAACAGGGTTATTTCGTAGATTATTGATAGTGAGGATGTATTTTCCTACAACGTCTGTTTTCAATCTAGTCAAGAATTGATTTGAGAATTCATTAGCCGATATTATCTGTCCATTGGGGTCTCGGACTGTTTCTCTTAGGGAAGGATTTCCATTTGATTCTAAATGTATTACTAAAGATAAAGGATGATTTATATCACTTATTTGGGTAATTGCATTTACTGCTCCTAATGGATTAATTGAGACAACATTAAGAATAGTGTTTTGATGCGTTATTGTGCCAACTAAAGAGCTAGTCCATATCGCTGAAACAAATATACCTGTAATTAGAAAGGCAGCGCCAGTAATTAAAATAATATAACCACGTTGCATTTGACTACCAATACGCTACTCTCATTGCTTCTTACCATATTCTTTCATACCTGTAAAGTCAATTGAGACAAGAAGCTCATTTCCAACTATCCGTCAGTTATGCCCAGATGGCACTACACCAACATCGCCAGAACCAACTCTTCTTCTTCTTCTCCGTCATCCATTCTCACTCTGATTATTCCGGAAATTATATACTGAGTATGTGGAGCTTGACACTATTGATTTTAACTATTGGTTTAACACATTTTTCCCAACTCCGCCCTGGTTCAAGAGTTGTCTTACCAATTGTGACGTCACTCAAGTTTGCTAGTTCGACCTTACCTTTATCAAACGAATGTGTTTCGTCTGGTGAATTGAGAGTCTTTTTTCTGCATTTTGCCATATTGTCATTTAGTAGTAGTCCATGCTTTTACTTTAAGCATTTGGTCCTTGCACAAGATAGCATATGGCGTATAAGGTATACGCTAATGTCGCTACTTTATTTTGATCCAGAAAGAGAAAGACAATGACAGTTGTATGACTACCCGCATAGAGTACTTCATTTAACAAGAACATCAAGTCATTTAAGGAATTATCAAATGTGATACATTAATTTGAATTGTATAATAGTGGGGAGTAGCCATTTTCTTGTCAACTGGAGCTGGCTGAGGGTTCCAAACAGCTAATGAACGTACGCATTTTGATGATTAGCCCGAGCCAACTGTCTGAAAATGGAATTAAAGAATCGTAGAGCACCGACAGTTATCATATCTATTTTCTTCTCTAAATCGGGTGCTATTGATCTTGTAGTCGCGACTGCCTTCATTTTTCCTTTCGTTCTACAATATAGAGTTGAATAAAAGAATACTTCAAATATGCCTCAAATTTGTAGTACTGCAAACGTATAGAACAAAAACTGTGATGCTATCTTTGGGATTATTATTGATAGCTATACTTGCATTATCTTGTTTATCTTCTACTATTTTTAAAGAACGAAACAACGAAGCACTAGCACAGCAATACATCCAGACAATAAAATATAGAAATCTAGTATTAGACTTAGGGAATGGATTAAAGACTAATGCTCAATTAACTCTTCCTGCTATTGGAAAAGGACCATTTCCTGGTGTTCTTCTTATTCCTGGCTCTGGTGCTGCTGATAAGAACGAATCCTTAGGATATGTTCTTAAAAATAAACCCCAACCCGTTCAACCACTTTTGCAGATAGCTCAATACCTATCTGAAAGAGGATTTGCAGTACTTCGATACGATAAGAGAGGTATAGGTGCAAACTTTACTATTCTAGATAAGAATGTATGGAGAAATATGACATTCAATGATCTAAAACAAGATGCAGAGAAAGCCTTGAATGTTCTCATCGGCCACAGTGAAGGAGCGATAATTGCTCCAAGAGTTGCAGTCGATAATCCAACAAAAGTAAAAAATATAATACTTATCGGTGCGGAAGCTCAGAACCTTCGTGATAACGTGTATTTCCAGTATGTATACCTGCCAATCCTTTATGCTGAAAAGGTGTTAGATCACAAACATAATGGATTAATATCGTTACAAGAAGCATCCAAGGATCCTACATTTGAGATTATTAGTGGCAAGGTTATTTCTCATCTTTTACAGAAGCAAATCACTAACAACAGTAACGCCACCAGCAACAGAATAATACAACAGCAGCAAAGCAGAGGAAATAGTACCAACAATAATGCAGAGATAAGTATTGACAAGGGGCTCAAACCTCTGCTGCTGAAGCGAATAGAATCTCTTACAGCTTACGATCCAAAATGTGTTGACTTGGAAGGATGCCCTACATATGTGAAGTCGCACTTTGCTTTGGATAGTACCCTAAACATGATCGGAAATGCTTCTTCAACTACTGGCATTTTAATACTACAGGGGGAAAACGATACAAACACTCCAGTTCAGCAAGCCTTTATGCTGCAGCAAAGATTAACTGAGCTAAATCATCCTGACCACACATTGATTACCTACCCAGGCTTGGCCATCAATTGTCACCCGCAATTGGTTACTTTGTACCTGGATCTGGTATGTATGGGTTCCAGAAAGCTGGACCTATCGAAGAATATGCTTTGGCAGATCTTTATGCATGGCTTGAAGCTCACTCGGATTCACACAGCCTTGTCGCACCCTACTCATAGCCAACGGAACTTTGGGCACAAATATGACTTCCAGCAGCAAATGATAATATTTTTGGATACACACTTGTTCTTTTCACCTATAGATCACGAAAAGTCTATTTCTTGTCTTATACTTGTCACAAAGCTTCAAGGAAGTTACTTTATTCATTATTTTGCTTCCTTGAATAGTCTCAGCATAGATAAGTATGCAAGCAGCCCAGTTAGTGATCGTCTTCACCATCCCTGTAAATTATCGTTTAGGAGTTGGACGCAGCTTCGTATGACAAGGTTCGCACCAAAGTTTGGGAGTCGTATGAGCATTAGAATAAGCTGAATTCCATGTTGCTATATTAATATGGTTACGTTGCTCCATATGCTCTATATACGGAGATTCTCTATCACCATCGGAACAGCCTTCTACATGCCAAATCCTTTAGTTGTTTTGATGATCTTATACTAGCTAACATAAGTGTTTTTTTCATCTCGAATATTTAACAAAATACCCAAATTATACCCAAATCATCTCATCATGATATCCTCATTAAATCAAATTCAAGTTGCAGTCGTGGTACTGTATTAAACACGATGTCATTTATCGTGTCAAGATTTGGACTAAATTTGGGTATAATCTGGAAAAATCAATTTAATAGTCAAACAGACTTTAACTACCATGAACAGGAAAATAATAATCATAACTTCCATTATTGAAGTTGCGGTGCATGGAGACAGTAGATGATTGCTATGGTCAATCTTTTTGTACCCGATGTCGTTGATAGTGAAACAGAAAGAACCGTAACAGGTGTTCTTAAATGTCCATCTTGTGGTAGCACGGAACAAAAGTTATTTGTCGTTGACTCCTCTTCAGGAGAGACTATCTGTCAAAAGTGCGGTGCCATACTAGAGATAAATAACATAGAACAAAACCATGAATGGAGTGCTTTCAATATTGAGGAGCTTAATGATAAAGCCAGAACTGGTACTCCGAGTTCGCTAGCTCGTCATGACATGGGGCTTTTCACAGTCATTGGAAGGACAGATAAAGACGCTAGCGGAGGCAAAATAGACCCAACAGTGCGTTCTACAATGGAGAGATTAAAGACATGGGATTATAGAACACAGATTCATACTCCTGCTGCTAGAAATCTTAGACAGGCTTTCTCCGAACTTGATGTATTGAAAGCTAAACTCGGGCTTTCAGATGCAATAATAGAGAAGACGGCATATATCTATAGAAAAGCTCAGGAAAGACGAATGGTACGTGGTAGGACAACTTCTGCAATATTGGCTGCGAGTATATATATTGCGTGCAGAGAAATTGGAATGCCTCGGACACTAAAAGATATTTCTACAGTTAGCAATATTAAACGTAAAGATCTTGCACGAAGCTACAGATTTATAGTATCGAAACTTGAGCTTAAAATCCCAGTACTGGATCCTATAAAGTGCATAGTAAGAGTTGCAAATAAGACTAATCTAAGCGAGATAACAAAACGTAAGCAATCGATTTAATTTATAAGATTAATGAGAATGAGTTAGCTGCAGGAAAAGATCCCATGGGGATGGCCGCATCGGTGCTTTACCTATCGTCCATGAATAATAGAGATAGTAATGAACATAGAACTCAGAGTGATCTTGCGGCAACTGCAGGAGTAACAGAAGTAACCATCAGAAACAGAACCCAGGAACTAAGAAAAAAAAGTTGCCTCAAAATAATTCGCTAGCTCTCCTCCACTACAGAATCAAAATCAAGCTTCAAATGACTTTATGCGTAATGAAAACTATCAGAATATAAGACATAATTAAGATCAGATCGTATAACAATTATAAACGTGCCCAAGTTCTCATTTATATCTTTGATTGATTCTGGTACAACGCATACCTGTAGCTGTTGAGTATAAGCATGCATAATTCCAAGTATTCTATTTCAGATTGCCTTGATTCCCCCATCAAGGCCCTATACTTATATCACGGAAACGTCCAAGCAAACTTGTGAAATTTGAATTTGAACAGTTCTCGACCATAGAGGATGTTTTTCTATATCTTGTATCAGTTGCTCCCTATATGAAGCAGCTTCTTCCTGTAAGCTCATACAAGGGTTATGTGTTTTCGTTAGTACCTTTAAGTCCGCTGTCTGGAGAAGTGTTGACGATGGTCTATACTAAAGGCAGCATCGACGCGGGGATGGTGGAGTTTGACATTTCCACTAAAAAATACAAGTCAGTCACTTCGGTTGAACGCGCTGATAAGAATTATTTTATTATTCTGATACCGAAGAGTACCAGTATCTCCGATAGTGCGATTGAACAGTTGGAATCTAGCAAAACCTAGATTTCAACAACCACCTCCACAAGGATTGATTCCCGAGTTAGCAATTGAAATAGCTCACAAATCTAGCAATCATCTTCTTGCAGATGGCAAATCTCCCAAAGGATTTGCTGCCGGATACATATACTTCGCCGCAATGTTATTGGGTGTCAACCTATCTTTGTCAAGTCATCCTGATATTACCGAATTTAAGATTCGCACTAGTTGACAGGTTTTTAGGATAATTATCAATGTAAAGACTCAGACTCCACCACAAATAATTGCTAGAATTTGACCTGTGGCTGTGAGGTAATTTAGATATATTCATTTCATTTTGACTTGTCTTGATTGACTGGGTACTTCTTTATCCACCTTTATGATCCTGATTAATCTATCTTGTTCTTCTCTTCTTAGTTGTGATTACCTCATCCTTTCTTTATCTCTTTTTTTAGTTGGTGACTCGTAATGCCATCTCGCAACAAGGACAGAACGCACCATTGTTTTATAATAACAATAGTAGAATACAAATCCTACTGCTGCTCAAAAGGAAAGTACGCACCTTGCCTGTCTCCACAAACAAATAAGGACAACCTATTATAATATTTTAATATTTAAAACATTATTTAACTCTTAAAATATGAGTCCCTGTATATACAGATAATGTCAACACAGGAATATAAAACCGTCGTGCACAGGTTTGTGAATGAATTCAAAAACGGAGGCGCGAGCATGGCACCCTTGGACAATCTGTTAGCATCTAATTTTGTCCACCATTTTAGCGACCCTAAACTTCCAGCTGGCAAAGAAGGCTTTAAAGCGATTGCCAACATGATCTTCAAGGCCTTTCCTGATGTGCATGTGACACTAGAGTTCATAATGGTCGATTGCGATGACGTCGTAGAACGGAGTAGCGTACGAGCCACACACGGGTACGTTTCAGGGTGTACCACCCACAGGTAAGCAGGTCACTTGGACAGAGAACAACATTTACCGCGTCTCACAGGGTAAGGTAGTAGAGATGTGGGGTTGTGGAGACTTGCTGGGCATAATGCATCAAATTGGCGCCATAGCAACTAGTGCAGCAGAGGTGCTTCATCTTTAGAAATTGGAGGTGTTAAGAAATGCCACTTTGATGCCTTCTCTTATCATTTTTCCATATAGCTTGAGTGAAGCGACTATGACGAAAGCCGGTCTAAGTCCTCTTTATATTGAGCTACTAGATGGTCACCGTATAAAGGATGTTAAAGATTCTTACTTTAAACCAATTGATGTGGACTTACTAGAAGGTAACGATAACATGCGAGGTTTTATTTCCGCGATAGACCATCTAACGATCGACGACACGATTCTCACAAGCTACAAAGACAGATGTCAGAATTAAGGGAAGAAGGGGGTCAGATTCAAAAATTAAGACAGGAAGAGGACAATGAAATGCAAGTTACGAAACTAGAGTATGAAGAAATGAGGTCAACACTTCAAAATATTCAAACTGTCATATCAAACCTTGAACAGCCGGTTGGCAAAAATAAGATAGCACAGGTATCGTGGTAATTAAGTATAATGAGGGGAGTCGTTTAACTTATCTTTCTCAGCACTAAGAGCAGCTATACCCATACTCCAGAATCTTTATCAATGAGAAAATATTGCATTTGTGTTATAAGGTATATTTTCTCCAACTTGATCGATAAATAAAGGATTAGAGGAGTTATCTTTTTGTCTTATCTATACTTCCATTCCCAGGCCTTAATTGTATCGGTACCATCTTTATTACCAGTATCCGTAAACATCGCTACTGTATTACTAAGAAAAGACAGATTTTGTGTTGCATTTGCATTAAAGATAGCTGATCCGCTTCCTTGCATTGTTCCAGCAGGAGTCATGTGTACAACCTCTCTAAAACTAAGCGTGGCGTTCCCATTAGCCTTACCGCCGCCATCATTAGCCTTAATAGCTAACCCTCCAGAAATACCTACAATTGTTTTAGAGATAGGGAACATCAGAGCTCTGCCAGTCTCTGTGAAGCCTATACCTTTTACAGTCCCACTACCTGAGAATGTTACTCCAGTAGCATGTCCTCCGCCATTTAAAGGAATACCGGGTACCGTACTCGTAATTTTATCATATTCTATATAGAATGGATTTCCCAAAGTAATATTGTTGTTAGTTGTTGTTGTTTTTACATCATTACTTGAAGAAGTTGCTCCTTGTTGAACAACAGCTTGAGGATTTATTGTATTAGTTGCATTTGTCACATTTCCTGGTGCTGCTGCGGCAAATGTATCATTAACGAGAATAGTGTTCGCTAATCCAACTCCTGACATAACAAGCATAGTTCCAAATAAAACTCCAATAATAGTCGTTGTTTCTCTTATTTTCATATATCTTAAGCTGAAGACAGCTTTTACTTAAGCCTTCTGAGGTAGGATCAAGACACCTCAAAACAAAGCCAAGAGCAATGTCGCAGGACCTCGGTTGGTTCCTGACGATTTTAAGAAAGCAGAACGTGATTTGTCAAAGTTTGCCGTCTGTTATAACCGTCCATGCAAAATTCAAGTTTGCTACCTGACTTGGATACGAAATTGCAAGTCTAAACCAAAAAAGATACTGACCAAGTGGCAAAAAACCCTACCAAATCCATTCAAATTCAAAAAGGTTTTCAGCGACATCACCCCCACGTATTCGTGGGAGTGGCGATATTCGTGTGATAGAGTTACTGTTAACTACAATAGTTGGATAAATACAGCTATCGAAATGGCATTAAACACTAAAAATACAAACCTTAGTCACAGGTTAGAAGGACAGGATGTTGTAGCTTGTGAAGATATCACCATACATTGTAATAAGACTTATGGCAATAGTTGCAGGCATTAATATAGGAACTCATTAGACGTTACGCGATTTAGTAATTTACTAACTAAGGAATTTCCAGCAGTTCACTAAAGGTTTCTTCTAAGTTGGGTCAGATATTGGTATCCTGATTCGAAATTATGAGGAATATCTTCTAAATGACTCATGAACCGTGTATCTTGAGCAAGAACGGTATTACTTTTTGCGCCATCATGGGAGTCTTGATATAAGAATCGTAAGTATGGTGATCCCAGCAGCACTGTATGCATCCTAGCGTGCAGTAGACTGATTGCAAACAAAAACCTGGGATTCATGTTGACATGAACCGATAGACGTGATGATCCAAAGGTCGAAATTGGTACCCATATGGGTTTGGTTATTGAAAAGGAATCCTATTTACGACAAGATTTTTTTATTTTATTTACTGAAAGTACATATGGGGTGGGTAGTTCTCGCACAGTTCGATTCTTCCGGTAACAGTGGGTAGCAGCTGAAAATAGATGGAAATATCATGGTAACAAGCTTGAACATAATGGTAACAGATGGAAGCAGCGAAAAAGCTATCAATAAGTTCGTATAATATAATGGGTAATGACATGGCTATCAAATATGGCTAGAGCCCAAAAAGAACAGTACGTCATAGAACTTTTCAAACAGGGTAAGACGACTAAAGAAATTGCCCAACGAACATATCCTTTCGCGATATAGGTGTCATAACAAAGAAGGTCAAGGCGGAAGTAGAAAGAGAATCGGGGCAAACTAAGGAGGAAATCGATAATATCAGATCGAAGTCAAAAGAATCACAGGCCTTCAAATTGTTTTCAGAAGGTAAGACTCCGATAGAAGTAGTCATAGCACTAGATCTACCAGCTGATATAGAGCAATATACCGAGGGTTTTGGGAACTCAAAGGGATGTATAAACTAGTCCAGATATATGAAGAAACCAAATACGATCTTCATACCTACTTAAGATTACACAAAATAGTAAAAGATCTAGGAATGGGGTAACAGGAAATAATTAGTGTGTTGGAACTTGCCAACTATAACCAATTACAATATCTGCAATGGAAAGTAGAATACCTTAGAAACGATATAGATATGCTAGAGATTCAAAAGACGAAGTCTACTAATCACATATTAATCTTGAATAGGAGAATACATGAATATAGGGAAACTTTGGGCATGTACGGGTCATCTCTGGCGCAGAAAAGAGAAGAAATGGCATATATGAACCAGGAATCGAGAATGTTACAAAGGTCTGTCAACAATAACACTGATAACTCATATGTCAAATACTGAGCCCGATACTAGTTCATACTCTATTCGACTAGCTTACACACATGAATGATCATTTGGATGAGAACTGGCCGTAACAATTAGTGAATCATTACATCAATAATCCTTATTTTCAGTTACAGAACGTTGTTAACAGTAGTAACGAGTGATAATACCTATGATGTTCAGTCTTGCCGGTATACATACAATAATATCGAGTGTTAAGAGCTTTGAGTGATGAGGAGGTTGAGTGTTTCGCATGCAAGAAGATTATTAACGTGACGGAGACACAAAGGAGACGCGGTCGTGTCCATGTATGTAAGGACTGTAGAGAAAAATATTATCCACCGTCGAAGAACCACACACATTCATAAAAACAGCATTGGCTAAGACCGCGTTTAGCCAGTCTGTGATACGTTGATTTATTGGCTAGGCATTTAAGGTACCCTCACTAATTTCCATGTTTGGAATAGAATAAAGAAACTATGGCTAGGACCCGCACAAAAACCTAACATTGCCTTATATCATTCGAGGAACTATGCTGATATTCATAGGCACAGCAGGTATCATCATTATTATTTCAATACTACACTACGTTCACGCTCAAGCAAACAATATCAATACTAACGAAACACAAGTGTTTGCGACAGATTCCAAGCCGTATGGTCTAACCTATGGTGACCGGACCGCTAAATGGTGGCAGTGGGCCAACTCTGTACCAAAAAGATAGAATTATATTTAATCCTCCGGAGTGAATCTAGCTCGATATAACTAACTGTAGTACTTACATAGA
>QHBN01000119.1 GCA_003176995.1 Candidatus Nitrosopolaris wilkensis | reverse complement strand
TATTTCTGTACTATCTCGATACTCTCTCCCCTTTCTATCCGTCTCATGGCCACCTCTCGGTGAACGTAGCCAGTCACGAATTTGCAACCACGACGCTTTGCCTCTTTATGAAATTCCAACCTAAGAAGTCGGCCCCCTCCTGTCTCTCCCCAGTATNNNNCTTTTTCCTAAATTTTCATCATGAGTGCCATGTCGAAGTGTGTAGTTCTCCAACTGTCCGCCGTTTGCGTAGCCTACAATTTCTCCATCTTTGTTAATGAGCCTTAAGGTTACCAAAATTGTATCGCGATCGGTTAATGACTTTTTAAATTTCTTAACGCTCGTGGTCATTGGCGCAGGCGATTCTTTGTGTATATTTAGCAGAGATTCCATCATATTTGAATTACTAGTATGAGTTCTTTCCACGACTGTTATTAGATCTAATTGCTTATTTCTAATTGAACTCCTTATTTCAACTTCTTTTGCCCAAGCTTCTCTGAAAGCCATTACATTATCAGAGAAGTTCTTCTTGTACTCTTCTGAAACACCATCTAACACACGTTCAAACATTTCTTTCTCTTCCTTTAAGGATGTAAAGTACTTGACAGACTCTGTGTTTATAACTGAGGGATGCCATCCTAGTGAATGTGCGTTGCGGCGTGCAAGTTCCTTAGAACGTTCAAAATTACCAAGACTGTAGCCTGCAATACGGTCTGAAATAGAAAGGAACCATCCTAGATCTTCGTAATGTTTTCGTATCGTAATATCATTCTCACGAATCCCAGCGGATGTAAATAATTCTTGCATTCTATTGTATGCGTGCTCCGCTATGATACCTTTAAAGGGATAGGCAGTACGGTATATTAACGCAATTACAATATCTATGCTTATTCCAAGATTGTCTATAAAGTATTTTATTTTATGGTCATTTCTTACGAACCTTTCAATAGAATCTTCATTTGGTTTATCGAATCGTTTCAAGGGATCATAGTCATGAAAAAGGGCAGCTATGAATAGAGTGATGAGTTCTTTTTGACCAAGTCTATATTCTTGTCTCTTCTGCCCCTTGGCTGCCGATAAAGTAAAGTAAGCAACTTCAAGCTCATGATCGATATTGTGGTATCCATAATAATCCGCTCCAAGCCCATTTTTTGAAAATTCTGACACAGCATGTCTAATTATTTTGCTTACTATTTTATCGTCCAGTCCCATGCTTGCAGACAACTGGATTATTTTGTCCCTCAGATCAGCCTGCTCAGCAATCCCAATGTTATAACGTAACCACCAGGGAACTAGCCTTATTCGTCTGTAAAACCCGTGCCACCATGGTAAAGGTTCAAGCAGCGGGTTGAATTGATCCAAATCTTCTTCGATGTCTTGATTATTAATGCCACTATCATCTATAATGTTGCTATGTTTGGCTATCTTATCACTGGATGTTGATGACAAGTGTCAGCACCACAAATAGACGCATATGTCACTAATAAACATGAATAAAAATTTCATGTATTATATCAATCTCGTTATACTAAGATGATGTTGAACGCATTAAAGCTGATTATTACTCATAGAAAAGTTGTGATCTATGCAAAAATTTTGCTTCTAGATAGTTGTATTTCAGCATATAACTACGACTTGATCACAAGTTTCGATTCACTAATGTTATTTCTTCACGATCTTCATCATAAATATCAAATTCTTTTAGAATGCTTACCACTAATGGAATGCCTAAATCAAGCTGCATTGCAATGAACTCTTCGCCTATGCCAGAGATACAATTTCCAACAATTTGCTTCTTTTCTTCAGAAATCATTTCCGTCATAGATAATCATTCACTTTGATATCATGTACAAAACAGACTGAAAGATAACCTATTTTTCAGTAGGTAAAAACGCCATTAATGTTTTACTTATATAGACATATTTCATTTTACCATATCAAGTGTCTCTATCTGTTCGCTAGTCAGGTGTCAACATTCTTCACTGATAGCCTTTTCAGAGCCATTATTCGTATAGCTAGCAGACGTAGTCAATACGACTAGAAACTCTTAAGATAATGACAATGTTATATTGTTGATTAATCTGACAAATTTGCTATATCCTCTGGCTCGCATGTTCACTAGGACCAAGCAGCTACATTTGAAGATGATTGGCTTATCGAATAATGATAACCATGGGAGTAATCCACGTGATATTCCGCGTTGATCCTAACCACGAGAACAATCCACTTGAGCTTGGATTGAAAAGCATTGTAGATTTTATGCAGCTTCTTCCTCCGTAAATCCCGTTCTTCGCTGTATTCTTCCTCTCCTATACGAGTCTTGTCGTCATCTGCAGCCCTAGGGCCGCAGTAACTAATGACTCCCCTAAAAGAGGTCGAGATCAGTTTCCAAAATATATGATCTGATTTTGTCACGTCAAATCGAACAGGTATCCTATACACGCAATATACGTAGCTTTGCATGTATAATATTCCATTGATAATATACTGAATTAATTTAACATCCTTTAACTGATTTTACATTATCGTAATTATATGTTAAGGTTTTCTATAATGAACTTTATATGCCATACCCTATAATAGAAAATTAACTAATTAGCCAGAGATCTATGCAACTATTCCAGCTGCTAGTCATCTGCCAGACCAACCCTCTGCTGGCTAATTAGTAATGTTTTTTGTTGTTACTTTCTGTTTTTGTAATTGAAACTAAAGACTTCAAGATGTAAAGCGTATTGCTGTTTCTTTAAATAATCACAAAATGTCATATAAGAATTACTTATTGTTAGATGCTCTCATTAATTGCTTAATGCTTTCTCAACTACTTTTTGTGAACGTTTCTCTGATCGCCGAACCAAAATCCAAATTGACTTTATCCTTCATATAAGGAATAGGTCCATAATGGAGAGTGAACATTCTTTCTGTCTTTTACACTAATACTATTACTTGCCCATCTTACCTATTAAGTTAAAGTTCCTTCTATTATCACGTGGCGCGTTGTCTGCATGTAATTTTTCGATGTTGCATTTTTCTGCGGCTTCTCTTATTAAAGGACAAAACTTCTCAACATTTTAAACCTAAAATCGATGATTAATGTGCTCAAAAACGGAATTAATCCAATATTAAAGAATTATGATTGCCCTGAACTAGATGTAAAAATCGGTATAGACGAA
>QHBN01000118.1 GCA_003176995.1 Candidatus Nitrosopolaris wilkensis | reverse complement strand
AGCTCTTATAATTTACTTCGAGCTATTTGAATTAAGATACTCTTTTCGCGGTTATCATCGTCTCGCGCGCTTTTATGCCAATATGCATTAATTCAAGAATTCTATTAGTCAAAGTAATATTCTTGGTTTGACATATCATCCGACATATGAAATCGATACTCGTTCTTCGTCATGCCAAGTCAAGCCGGAAGGATCCGGATTTGACGGACCACGATAGACCACTTAATAAACGAGGCAAACGCGATGCACCACGCATGGGACGACTATTGAAAAAGGAACATCTTGTCCCAGACATTATCATAAGCTCAACCGCCATGAGAGCTCGTGCTACGGCAGAGGCCGTCGCTAAAGCCTCTGGCTATAAAAGAGACATTACTTTTAATCGATCTCTTTATGCGGCTGGACCTCAAGCCTACATAGACTCCTTGCACGACTTGTCAGATGACTATGTTCGAGTATTGATAATTGGCCATAATCCTGGCTTGGAAGAATTAGTAGAAATGTTAACGGGAGAAATTTACCTAATGCCTACGTGTTCGTTGGCGCATGTCAAATTACGTGTTGGCAAATGGCTCGAGAGTGATTATAAAATCAAAGGACAATTAGCAGAGATATGGCGGCCGCGCGATCTCACCTGAATCTATTTTGAAGGTACCATATATAATATCAGTATGACTCCGCGTACAACCCTAGACTTCATTCTAAGAGCACTCGAGCAATATATCCTAGGAAAGGGTGGTAGATGACCACCGTTACGGGATTTGATACCGTTGGCTGGTACGATCGGCGGCGGTTTCTTTGATGGCCTGTTAGCAGGCTATGCCATTAAAAAAGTAATCAAGATTGGAGCCGTAATAGTCGGGCTGTTTATTGCTGCATTAGCCTATCGAGAATATCAGCGAATAATTCAAGTAGACTGGACTTCAATTCAAGCGCTTTCACAAAGTGGAATTACATGGCTTACAAATGCTGTGACAGATATCTCCAATATTGGCGCTGCTGCTGCGCTCTGGGAGTATCAACATATCTGGGAGCCTCTTACCTTATCCCACTGGCTTCTAGTACTTCTGCAGGCCTCATGTTAGGGCTGGAGCGCGGCTAATGAATTTTCCGAAGTTATTTGGCCCGTTAACAAAGTCAAGAGAAGATAGATTCTTCAATAACATAATTGGACACGAACATATTAAGAGACTATTTGGTTTGGCATCAAGATCACAAGGACCGAATCACATACTACTAAGCGACTCACCGAGACAAGACAAAATGTTCCTTTCATCGATGCGGCAACATCTGAATGACTCGTATTTTGTAGATAATGGAAACACTACAAAAGCGCGAATTATCGATTATTTGTTCATGAACCCCTCCCTATCTCCTTATGGATGAATTGACAAGATATCTCCTAGAGATTAGACGTTCTTGTTTAATTTAATGGAGACTAGCATAGTAAGTGAAACGAACATGGAAAGACCAGGGAAGCAGAAATCGAAACATCTGTTTTTGCAACATGCAACGATCCTAGGAAAATATCCGCGCCGCTACGGTCTAGATTCTTTATCGTTGAGAACCGTACGCATATGAACAATTTTATGAAATTGCAGTGCCTTTGTTAGATAAGGATTTCGCGCTACTCAATGCTGGGCGAATCTGGAATACATCTAGGAATTTGAGAGACTGTGTGAGAATCGGTAAATTAGCACGATCGGAAGACGATGTGAATCTTCTCGTCGACAAATTCCTTGATCCATGATTTGCGTCAATCGTAGTATTATAAAATTTTCAACAATTTGCACTAATCAGTCTATTTCATTTAGCAATCTATTTTTTTTGACATATTAAACCAACAAAGCGGTACAATGTTTTAAAATCCTTAGATACGAGAAGGATGTATAAGAATAAAGAGATAGAAAAATGTGTCAATAACGAATAAAACATCAAAAACGACGCTCATCAAACCGATAATTATAACGCCCGTGTTGCTAGCATATGGCGTACGCACTAGAGTATGGGGAGTGGCTCTGTCCCAAATGAAAACAGCATTATTTTTAGTAGTACCAGTATTGGTGTTAATCTTAGCGCCATTAGCGGTAGTAATGCCACAGGCATACGCGGCCGGACCATACGACGACGGGTACAAGACAGCGAAATTCGACTTCCTACACAACAAATCATATAACGACGCCTGCCATACTGATTGTACTCNNTGGGATACTCTGAAGCATGGAATACGTTAAATGGCTGGTTAGGAAATCGTTGAGCGGGGAGAAAGAAACCCCGATTGATCTAAAGCTTGTCGAACCCTTGCAGGCTCTGTGATCGGTGGAATACAAGACTCAAGAATGTTTGACTTCTGCAGCAAGCACGATGTCGCGTGCGACATTGAGCATGTCCCGATTCATAAGGTGAATGAGGCTTATGAGCGAGTCGTAATCAGCGACGTTCGATATCGGTTCATCAAAGATATGAAGGCGATCATGAGCAAGGACTGGTTTTTCGAAAGGGAGATATATATCGTCAAATGCGTTCAGCATCAACAATGGTACATCTAGCACAGCGTTTCCAGCAAGTGACGGCCGCATTTGATGGGTGATTTGACGACATTTGGCAAGAGCTATTAATCACTTATACTTAGTCATCAGTAGATGCCAGCAGCGATAGACACACAAGTCAAAAAAACAAGTCATAAATCAATGGCTATCGGGCGATAGCAGAGATCGAATTGCAGCCGAGAATAATATCGGCGCCGGTACAGTCACCAATATTATCAATGAATGGAAAAAACGAGTCGAGGATCTAGAATATGAATCGGTAAGAGAATTAACTTGTCTCTTAAGAAGCGAGGAATTGGCTTGAATGATCTTGTTTGCTCTGTCAGACTATATTATTACATTAAAAATATATGGACGAACGAAGACCAAATCGAATCATTCATAGTCAATTTGGCCAATTCAGCCGAACCCGAAAAGCTGATCGATGTCGCAAATCAAGTAGCCCAATTATCAAGATCTGAATCAATACCACTTGAAGACTTAGAGGGGCATGTCAAACGAAAGGAGGAAGAAAAGCAGAGACTTGAGAAAGAAATCAATCATAGTCGCGCAATTTTAGAAAGTACAAATGTAGACATACAGACTATTAACGAGTATAAGCAATTAAAGGCGGAATTGAGTAAGCATCATCTCTCCTCTGAAGACCCTGATAAGCTCTTAGCAGTACTTACTAATATCAAGCGTTACCAATACTATCCCAAGAAAATAGTGACAGAATTCTCGGTATCAGTATCAAATCGCTAAAACGACGAGCTAAGGCGTTGCAGGTCAATTGTGAAGTGCTCGAAGAACGCATGTCAAGCGATAGCCAAGTATTACCACTCTTACAACGAATTCGGTCGATGGGAATTGGCATAGATAAATTACTAACATTCAGTCTTGGGGTAAATGAAAAAGCAAGGACATGTAAATTGCCGATTTCGGCAGCAGCTTACAGGGTAATCGAGGATATCGAGAATTATAACAGCCACGACTAGCCGTGCAAATATTTGGAATGAATGGAATTTGCGCGCCGAGAAACAAAGCGATAACATCTTTACTAAAGCTACAAAGCTATGGCATATCCGATCAAGAAGTACTAAATGTGTATGAATATTTGAATAAGACGTTGTCTGAATCTGCGGCAACAATCCAAAGATAAAACGGGCATGCATTAATGTGGTCTTGGATAATGTAGCGCATTCGTGGTCTACAATCAGCAATGGTTCAGCCTATGACTTGCTCTGATCTAGCCACTCGGACCAAGGGATAATCCCTAAATCCGGTCTAGGCTCTTTGTCCAGCATAGTCAAGTACTCCAGAGTGTGACCGTCGGGATCTCGGAAGTAGACTGAGGCTGCAGGCATCCAGCAGATCACGCTCGGCTCCATTGTCTCTACTCCGAAGAAGGAGAGTGGTTTAATTCCCTGCGTTTTCAGGCGCTTGGGAGCATCCAATAGATCCTTTAAGGCCACATCAAACGCCAAGTGCAGAGTGAGGCCGAGAGGAGCCGTACCTAACGACCATAGACCGAGCATGGATTGCCCAGGAGCGCCGATCCAAAAGAAGGCAACATTTCGTTCAGATGGCTCAAACGCGAGCTCAAGGCCTACGACATCTCGGTAGAAGCCAATGGACCGCTGGAGATCGCTCACTGTCAGATGTGTCTCGAAGAGCCGTTGGACAGGGATAGGGTCAGTCATTATTGCTATCTCATTCATGATTTATTTCAATCTGGTTACGAAAGTCTCGTTCTAATGTAATTGATATATAATTTAGTGTGGCTATATTTCTAATAGCAGCGACCGACAACGAGTCAATGGACTGTAATTCGATCTCATAACATATGCTGGATAATACTATCTTGCGTCCTAATTTAGATCGTGTGCGCGTACTCGATTCATCTATTGAATTGCATACTTAGTGCTTTGCTGGAACGAGCAGCTCCTTGTTGTAATCTATTTCATTTTTAGCGGTGTTGCGCTGTCGGTTAACCAGTATCTCTTTGATCTCGCCGTTGCTTATCAAAGTATCAATGGTCTTGTTTAATTCAGCAGCTGGAAATTCCGGCGATTCGACAGAGTCGATTGCCTTGAGCTTCGAAGAGTATTGAACAGCCATCCAAAATAATTCTTGAGCTTTATAGACTACTTTACCAAATGAAGTAACAAAATACTTGCCTTTCATCCTTCTTACGAGACCCGCATTTATCAAGTCAGCCATTCTTGAATAATACTGTTTACATGTAAGATCCAATCTACTTAATAGGATGCTACTATCTTCACTTGCTAAAGCAACGGTGTTAAACAAGGCCAACGATTTGTCATCAGAAATCGCCTTTAGAGTGTCAGCGATAGATAATGAAGCCATTTCTGGAAGTATTCACCAGTAATAGGTTGAGTGATCCGTATAAAACAATTGAGTCCCTACTTACTTCCACTGTGGCCACTTTTTCACAAGAAAAGGATATTATCTAGGATTTACACGTAATCGTCAGAATTGTGAGACCCCGTTTGTGGACACCGTCCGCTTATTGTAGTGTCGCCATCTGGGCGCAGCACAAGCCCGAAAACGATCGTTTGTGGCAAATCTGGAAGTAATTTGGAACAATCTTTATAGTGATAATTTCATTTCGTCGAACAATGAAAAGATCTCTAAACGTCGCAATGGTTGGTATTATAGTGACAGGGGCCATCTTAATAATTGGGGTAGGGTTATCGGTGAAGCTTACGACCCAATCAGCATATGCATTGACTATGATGCCAGGCAACCAAACCGGTGGTAAGATGATGTCAGGGAATGCCACAAGTGGTATGATGAAGGGAAATGAGACCGGTGGTAAGATGATGTCAGGGAATGCCACAAGTGGTATGATGAAGGGAAATCTGACTACTCCGCCCATGTTGCCGAAGAAGTAATATCATACATGAAGTAGAGACAAATCCTAAAATCTATTACTCACCCACCACTTTTTGCATCTATACTTTAATCATAATCTTTATAGTGATGATGATTATCATACTTTCAATGACTCCAACGAAAAGCTACATTCCTCGCAAAAGTAGCCTAGTCTATCAAATTCAGAGTATAACATCATAACATCGTGTCAGCGAGGACATTCAATTTCCTGCTCAATCGATAAATCTTGTTCTTTGCCTTGAGCGACACTCTCTTCCTCTTCTAATTGGGGCAGCAGTCTTTTTGACATTGTCAGATTGTGTAAATGCAGCAGCGTCTAATATAGAGTGAATGACCTACAGGGAAGGGTGAGGGAACACCAATTTTGTTAGTAAGCATCAAACCCTTGATGGTTTTTGTGTTTCTTATCTTCTGTCTCTGATCTAATGTGTTCTTTGAGTGCATCAAATGAATCGAATTCTTGACCGCAGACATCACATCTTATACTTTGTTCTGAAGACATATAGAATCATGTGCGTTATAAAGTATAAAAATTTTCAAGGGAACAATCTGATTGCTTGTCTGTCTTGCAGTGTTTATAAGCGATTTTGCTCTTGTATTGTTAATGACACCAAAAAACAAACAAATCTTGATGGCTAAACCACTTATTATAATTGTGGTAGCAGCTGTAGTAGCGATGATGACATCCTTTAGTGTGGCATCAATGGTAAGTGCTCAACAACAGCCAGGCTCTAAATTTGGAACAATTGCCAGCCTACAAAATGGAAAAGATGGGAAGCCAGCATGGATAGTCTCGGGTGCGTGGGACTTAAGAAATGTGAATTCAACATCTCCATCATTCAACGCTACATTCAACATGGTAATGTTAAACGGCAGTGCACCGCATAAGCATACTATAACAGATTTTAAGATGACCGGTAGTCCAGCAAAAAAGAATGTAGCCAGTACGTATAATGGTACGTCCACTGTATCGTTGAAGAATGGACCTGTTACTGGTGTACCAATTTCCATAAAATTAATGGGACCTAGTGCTATGAGTATGTGGATTGACCCAGGTAAGACGGAAAACCACTTTGGAAATACACCACTCTATGGAGTACAACATAGGGTAAAGTAAGACAGCCTGAAGTGTATATATAGAACCCACAGCCTTTCCATATTTTTCACGTTTCTTCTAAACCAATTTGTGGTATGGCAATAACGTCGGATCAATAATTCCTAAATAGTACCTGCGACATACTTGATTAATCAAAGGATTACGTCAAAATGAAGCAAGTAAACGTTCACTTAAGTCCTTATTACTATTATGCGGCAGCAATTACAACTGGCATAGCTGGAATACTGCACTTACGGTTGTTCTTCAACGGATTGGACAGGGGTATAAGCGATTTTGGAATATTCTTTCTATTATCTGGCGTACTTCAGTTATTTTGGGTAATTCCCATGATAAGACGTTGGGGAAGACCATGGTATTACTCTGGTCTTGGAGGAACGATAGTGTTGATCATCATTTGGGTTATCACACGGGTTCCAAATCCGATTACAAACGGAAGAGCATTACCAATAAATTCTCTGAGTATCGTGACAGAGCTGTTTGAAATTGCTTTCATCATATTAACAGCAATAATAATATCAAAAGAAAGAAGTAAAAGAGCACCTGAAATTAAACAAGACGTTCGATAGAAAAAACAACAATTTAGAAATCTTTTCCGGCCACAGACTAGATTTAAGTATTCTTGCCGGGAACAATTTGAACCAGTCGGCTAATCTTCTTTCTGGAAAATACGTATGCCGGTTACAGATGGCAGCGGGAATATTGAATCCGTCGTAAAACGTATATATCTATACAGGTAATT
>QHBN01000117.1 GCA_003176995.1 Candidatus Nitrosopolaris wilkensis | reverse complement strand
CTCCATATCCATACCAAAGCCAAAAACAGCAATCAATAGCTAATCAACCACCAATAGCTAATGCAGGTATATCCCAAACAGTTACCGAAGGCACGACAGTTACATTAGATGGTAGGACAAGCTATGATCCAGATGGTGGCACTGTGGTCGCATATTCATGGACGCAGGTACCTAGCAGCGCTGGGGTACCTGTAACATTAATAGGTGCCAACACAGCAACTCCAACATTCAGAGCACCTTTATTACTAAATGGTAATACGGCTATGCTGATTTTTAGTCTAAGAGTAATGGATAGTGATGGTGGCGCAGTAAGTAGCAATCAAGCCCTTGTCTATGTTATTCTAAAGCATAATAATATAACTGGTTCACTTGCCTCTGGTATTGGTAGTACAGGTTCTGGTATCAACCAGCAACCCCCTCCGATAACCACTAAATCCGGAAATACGATATTTACTCCAAGATTCCACTAAATTCGACGATGAGAGTCTGTAATAGAGGACCAGGTGTCTATAGAGGTGATAAGGACAATGACTAGGCATAACGAAATCAAATCACCATGAAAGCAACGTATACTAATCGATTCCAAAGAGATCTTAAAAGAACTGTTTAAAAAATATGAAGGGAAATAAGCTATGGGCAGTACTGCACACACTATATTGTGCACATTCCTGCGCAAGGTTTGGGTTTGCAAATTCCACGTTTTCTCAATTATTACCCTGGCGTGGGAAAGTGTTTAGGTGCCAACTGTTAGCCTTTTTCCTCCCATGAAATGGCTTCGTTGCTGAGATTGGCAGAACTGATACTGGGAATAGTAATATTGGCAGGTATCTGAGCAAACGCGAATTGTGTGTTATACAATTTTATAAATAAGATCACACCAGTTATTAGTAGGATTTTCGTTTCTTTCTTGCTTCTTTTTTAATTGGCAAGTATATTACATGAAAGCTAGCTATTAACTTGTCAATATTGTTCTCAAGAGGCCCATATGCCAGCTTGCAGAGAAGAATTTTCATGGATGGTAACTTGAAGGGTGATTTGAAAGGATGGTGCCTGCGGGAGAGGACTTATCCAAAACAAAAGTCATTCAGTTGTTTTCTTAATTGATAGAATCTTTTGGGAATTTGTAGCATCGGTTGAAAAATAGTAGTATGATTGCTGACTACTTAGTACTATTTAGCATAATTGTCTTTCCAAACGTCTCTCCAGTATCATTACTTGCTCTGAATATTGGCATAAGTGTTCCGGTTTTGTTTGTCCACCAAGAAACATATACATTACTTCCAGATGCAGCTATCTCCACATTCTGATCAACTACGCTTCCTTTGTTTGGAGCACTTAAGATAATTGTGTTTTCAAACGTTTTTCCGCCATCTACACTCTTAGCAAAAAATACATTCCAGTGTCCAGTATCATTGTTTGGCCAAGCTGTATAGACATTGTTACCTGAAGTACCCAGGGGTGCTGCTGCTACTTTCAAAATCTTTTGAGTTTGGCCATCTACTGATTGTAGTAGATTAGCAGAAATGACAATAGTGAGTGCTGATACTAGTATTACTATCATAGGAATAGCCACAACTAGTTTTGCTTGAATTATTCTTGCCAGGTTCATAATTTATGATCTTGTATTATTAATAAAGCTAAAATTTAAAGATTACCTCTCATTGGAGATAAAGCGCATAGTTGAGCATTGCTCAGGGTTAGTTAGTGAGTAAGAGGATCGGTTTTGTTGTTGGGGTTGTTGTTGGTACAGGTACGGGGATGTATATTGTGACGTTGGAGTACCAGCAGCATTATTGGTTGCTGCAGGTGGTTGTTGCTGATATCCATACGATCTAGGCAGAAATAATAGCATTTATAATAAATAAAACCACGATGAGAGCAAAACTGCTTTGATGTTCTCATGGTATTTGCTAATCTGACATGCCTTGATTCTCTCAATAGTATATTGGATTGTGCTCTTACAAAGCTTGGACGGGAATATCAGAAAAAAGGCTGGTTTCTACTGGGCCGACCTGCTCCTAAAATCATGTTCAGAAATCTTGTAGTACCCATAGTAAATGGATTTGCAATAGTGTTCGATAGGTAATCGTAACCAATTATAGTTGCTGAAAGAACAGCCGCAATAACAAAACTAGTCAAACCTGTTGCAATAGCAAAAGTGTTACTAATCGTCAATGTAAGAATGGCAATAATCCGAGTTCCTTGCTTCGAAATTTTTCCGGAAAGATAAAGGTCTATGAGGGCGCTTCTTTAGACTTATTTCAATATCAAAATAATCGTTAAAGACTATTCGAGCGATATAGAGTAATATCGAGTATAACATTGGGATTGCTAAATACAAAATATTTGCGTTAGTAGGAACAACTAAGGCAAAGTAGTCGGCCAAAATCTTTGATGAAGTGAATATGTTGGGCAGTCTTATTAAAAGTAAGTACTCCCGTAATGTCGCTTCAATGTATCTGTGCTGATGTTGATTTAAAATTCATTTATTACTGCCCTCAACCCGTGATACTCCTCGGTAGCCTTCACAGCTTCTTCGATTTCGGTGAGAGAATATCTGTGGGTTATCATCCTTGATAAATTGATTATCCCGCGCGAGGCAAGTCTGACAGCCTGTTGAAGGCTATTGGGTGTGGAGCTGAAGCTGCCGGTAATAGATATTTGATTATAATGCAACCACTTAGGATCCAGCGAAATAAGATTACCACTGCGAAATCCAGCAAATATGTTTATTATCGAACCTTTACTTGCGATTTTTAGGGCAAATCCAAGCGCTGCGGGATTACTTGTAGCAATTATAATGACGTTAACGCCTACCCCATTAGCGAAATCTAAAATGCCCTTTGTAACATTATTAGTACCATAGATATTATCTTTATTGCTATTATAATCATCACTATCATCAGTGGAAGATAATGTTACAGTTGTGTCCGCTCCAAGCGATTTTGCTATCTCTATTCTCTGAGGAATTTTTCCTACCAAGATGGTTCTTGCATTATACAATCTTTTTGATATTTGGAGGTGAAGTAATCCTATCGGTCCATCTCCTATCACCATTACATTGGTTTTACTTCCAATTGGTCGCCTCATATGTGAGAAACCATTTAGACAGCAAGCTAATGGCTCAAGCAGAGCCGCTTCTTCGTCGCTTAGATTCTCGGGAACAGAAACTATCCCTCCGATCTTAATGATTTCTTCGGGAATTCTAACATATTCTGCAAAGCCGCCATCGATACTGGAACCTATTTCTTTTCGGTTAATGCAAAGGTTGTATTCTTTATTACAGCAATACTTGCAGTCGATGCAAGGTATTATAGGGGAGACAGCAACCCTTGAGCCAGCTTTTATTGTAGTCTGTGCTCTTGCATCATTAGCTGTGTTAGTGACGAGTACATCCTTGTCAATTTGACCACAAATTTCATGTCCTAATATTACCGGGGCTGTAACTTTTTGGTGGCCATTTCTAAATACTCGGGCGTCATATCCACATACTGCACATGCATTTACTATAAGTGAAACTCCTCCTTTTTTATCATTGTAATTGTAATAGACTTCCTCATTAACTATATTACCGGGACCATAAAATACGGCTGCGTGCATCTTATTCTTCTTTTCTAGCGGTTATTATCATCATCAGCATATATTATTATCATCATCATCAGTTTGTTCTACCAGTGTAAAAAGGATTATAGATATTCTTAATACTTGGAGTAGGGAGTTAGATCTTACCGTAGCTTTGACTAGATTATTTGATCCGCATATTCACATGTATTCGCGTACTACTGATGATTATGATGCAATGTCTAAAGCTGGAATTGAAGTTATTGTTCAGCCTTCATTTTGGCTTGGTAGTCCGAGAACTTCTGTTGGTACGTTTGAAGATTACTGGGAACATATGATAACTTTTGAAACTAAGAGGGCCAAAGAATTTGGAATAGAGCAGTTTGTGTGTATCTCTGTCAACCCGAAGGAAGCTAATGAAAGACCGTTAGCTTTACACGCTTTAAAAGCTATGACTAAATACCTTGATAGAGAGAGTCGTTGCTGTGGGAGAGTTAGGCTACAATCTGATAAACGACTTAGAAGAAGAGATATTCTTAAAACAGATGGATATTGCTGAACGAAAAGACATGCTTATGACAGTTCATTTGCCACATAATAACAAGCCAGAAGGAATGAAAAGAATGGAGCGCATTTTGAATGATGATAAAAGTGGCAGCAAATACAACAGAAAAAAAATACTCGTAGACCATAACGTAGAAGAAACAATAGAGAAAACCTTGGATTTAGGATTGTGGGCTGGTCTTTCCGTATACCCTATATCAAAATTGTCTCCTGGGAGAGCTATGAAAATAATCAAAAAATATGGAGCAGAGCGCATAATGATACATAGTGCCGCTGACTGGGGTATCTCAGATCCGCTAAGCGTTCCTCTAACGGCTAGGGAAATGAGAAAAGAAGGGGGATTTAGTATAAATGATATTGAAAAGGTAACCTTTTATAATGCGTATGAATTCTTTAGACAGTCACCTAGGTTTACATGGAAGCCGTAGTACAAATATTTAAAATCCTATGAAACTGGCGTTCAGCACCAATGCATTCAAAAAATATTCCTTAGAAGAATCGATCAGAGCAATAGCCAATATAGGATATGAAGGAGTGGAAATATTGGCGGACGTTCCACACGCATATCCGTCTGTACTTGGAAAAGACCGAATTCAATCAGCAAGGGATATTATTTCGGAATACAATATACAAATTTCCAACCTTAATGCATTTACTCTCTATGCCATTATGGACGTTTATCATCCATCTTGGATAGAGAACGATGCTGCTCTAAGAGAATCGCGAATTCAACATACCATAAACTGTTTAGAGCTTGCAAGGAAGATTGGATCAAAGAATATTTCAACAGAACCAGGCGGACCCATTAATAGAGATAGCTTAGACCTAAGTCAACTTAAAAGACTTTTTATCAATGGTCTGACTAGGACGGCTGCTATAGCAGAGAAAGAGAGAATTAAGATACTAATTGAACCCGAACCAAACTTGCTATTAGAAAACTCTGAACAATTTCTGGAATTTATCAAGAATATCAACTCCCATTATATTCGGCTCAATTTCGATATAGGACATTTTTACTGCATAAGAGAAGATCCAGCCAAACTAGTTCATTTATTAGCCGACTACATAGAACATTTTCATTTGGCAGATATTGCAGCTGACAGAGTACATAATCATTTGATACCAGGACAGGGTTCAATTGACTTTAGGTCAGTTTTTAAGGCAATAAAGGAGATAAGGTATGAGGGATTTGTAACAGTTGAACTATATCCTTATCAAGATAACCCAGTTTATGCCGCAACGGTAGCGTACCAATATCTTAATGAAATATTAAATCAAGTCGCTTAGTATATATGCATATTTATTGAATTTTTGATGTATCTTTTGAAATAAGATAATATATTTGATTAAAATATAAGTCATATCGTCATACGGCTGTAAATACATAAACTACATTAATATGAACAGTCGGTGCCGGCACTATTTGTGCTCAGACAATATCTGCTGCTAGTTAGGCTACCTAACACGTTTACTGCCCCATCCAATATTCTAGCAGGATACTTCGCGGTCATACCTCCCTCATATGCAAATGTTTCACATTTAGCTATTCTGATTTTATCATCACTCTTACTCTACCTCTCAGGAATAGTCTTCAACGACTATTGTGACATAGAAGAAGATCGGAAAGAACGTCCTTTTCGACCTTTGCCCTCGGGAAAAGTTACAAAACAAAGAGCGTTCATTATTGCAGCTGCTTCGATGCTAGCTGGTAATATTCTTGTTTTTGCAGTGGGTGCTACAAGTGTGGTTATCTCAATTATACTATCAGCGACCATAATCGCTTACAACTACCGGTTAAAACAAACTATTGCTGGACCTTTCACAATGGGCGCAGCAAGATTTCTAAATGTGTCCTTGGGAGCAACTCCCGTATTTCCTGCATTGCTGTTTTCGCATAATAATATCTTGGTAGTGAGGATAATGCTTGTAAGTGTGTCAGTGTTCCTATATGTCATAGCAATAAGTATTCTCAGCAGAATGGAAATTGGCGCTACTCGATCGATACAAACTGTGAGGGGCCCTTTCTTTATTATTTTCGCCGTCATCACAATGATAATATTTGCAGGTCTTGTCGGGGTTTTTCAAATAGATTTTGTTGTAAGTCTAACTCTATTTGCAGGCACAGTAATTATTACTTTCAAGCAAACTATTTTTAAAGATTACTCCTCAACAGGTATTCAAAAGGCTATCAAGATTATGGTACTTTCTATTATAGTTCTTGATTCTGTTTTTCTAAGTGGAACTGCCGGACTATATTATGGATTGGCTACTCTACTTCTTATAATTCCGTCAACAGTTTTAGCTAGAAAACTATATGTGACTTAGCTCCTACAAGTTAATGCATGTTTGAATATGCTATGACAATACTCATGTACCAGTAATAGTTGTGAGACGAAACTAGTCATGACAAAACACTATATAATTATTGATATTGTAGGATTGGAACTTGATCATTTGCGTTCTGGTCTTACTCCGAATATTTTAAGGATTGCAAATGAGGGTGAAAGTGCGAAAATGGAACCAGTATTTCCAGCCGTTACATGTACAGTTCAGGCCAGCATTCTATCGGGCACATATCCTAACCAACATGGCATAATCGGTAATGGATTCTATGACAGGACGAATCATAATATTTCATTTTGGGAACAATCCAGTGATTTAGTCCAAACTGCTAGAATCTGGGACATAGTGCAAAAGAACAGCAACAACGCCAAGATCAATGACATTTCTCCAACATCTTCATCTTTATCTCCCTCACCCACCTTTAAGACGGCAGTGTTATTCTGGCAAAATATTATGTATTCCAAAGCAGATGTTGTTGTCACTCCACGCCCTCTTCACTTGGACGACGGAATGATTATGTGGTGCTATTCGAAACCTGTTGGGTATTATGATCAGCAATTAAAGGGCAATTTTGGAGAATTTAACCTTGCAACCTATTGGGGACCATTTGCATCGCATAAGTCGAGTGAGTGGATTAGCCGGGCTACAATTTATACTTTGGAAAAGCAACGACCAAATTTGCTGTTCACGTACATCCCTCATGTTGATTATTCCGCTCAAAGGTTTGGTAAGAACAGCAGCCAAGTAAGAGACGATTTGAAGATTGCTGATAGTATTGTCGAAAATATAGTACAAAAGACAATTGACCTGGGAATAAAGGAGGAGTCACAATTTGTTATCCTTTCTGAATACGGATTTAATGACGTCTCGGGCGCTGTCCCTTTAAATTTGAAACTTAGAGATGCAGGGCTGCTTGTGACACGCACAATCCAGGACAAGGAATACATGGACTATGAATTTAGCAAAGCTTTTGCAATGGTGGATCATCAAATAGCCCACATATATGTCAAGGATGGGTTTGCTAACCAAACTAAAAAGGCGCTAGAGGGTATAGCTGGTGTGGACAGACTCTTATATGGTGAAGAAAAAAAGCGTTTAAACATTGATCATGAACGCAGCGGAGAGATCGTTGCAATCTCTGATAAAGATAAGTGGTTCAATTATTACTGGTGGTACAACCCTGAAAGCGCACCTAGTTTTGCAAGAAGCGTAGATATACATAGAAAACCTGGATACGATCCAGTTGAATTGTTTATAGATCCAAAGACAAGATCAATATCACAAGATACAAGTTTAATAAAAGGATCTCATGGTAGGCTTGCGGATCATGAGAGTGAAGAAGGATTTTCACTTTATGTATCGAGTCGTAAATCTGGGATTCAAAATAATAATATCAAGTCTACCGATAGCGTTAAGTGTATTGATGTAGGAAAATATCTAATCAGCTTGGTTTCATAGGTTATATGTATAATACAGAAAGGCCATAGTTAGAGGAAACGTGCGTAACAAATGAGGTTCAAGTATTCTATCACACTGTCTTCCTTTAGAAATATAGGAGAACCATTAGAAAAAATCTTGGAGACGTTGGGACACCAAGGTTATGATGCCGTTGAGATGTTTGGAGAGCCATACAAGCTAGACTTGAAAAGGCTAAATGAAATATTTCACTCATTCAACATTCCCGTTTGCGGTATTACAGGAATGTGGGGTTCAGTAAGCGAGGAAGGGTGGAAAAGAAGGCTGTTGAGCTTAAACACAAATATCGTTGCCTACTCAGTGGAGTATGTAAAGAGTTGTATTAAAATGTGTCATTTGTTGGGCGGGTATGAGATTAATCTATGCCTTTTTGCTGATGACAAATTTGTTGAATTCGATAGAAATCATGGAGTGGTTCCAGAAGATCAGAAAGAACGCATAATGCAAAAGACAGCTATACCTACTCTTTCTAAACTATCTAAGTTTGCTAAGGATTATGGTATTCAACTATTATTAGAACCCCTTAATCGATACAGTACACCGTTTTGCACAACTGCAACGGAGGCTGTTTCTATTGCTAACCAATTAAATCAAGATAATTTTGGGGTTCTATTGGATACTTTTCATATGAATATAGAAGAAGATTCTATCGAACATGCGATAATGAAATCTCGTGGTTTATTACGACATATGCATTTTGCCGATAACAATAGGAAAATGCCAGGATACGCACATATTAATTTCCGGGAAGTTGTCAAAGGTCTAAAGAAAGTGGATTATAATCAGTATATCAGCTTCGAACCTAATTTAACAGACGAGGGCTATGCAGTAGCTACCAAGAAGGGTTTGGAGTTCATTAGGTCGATGTAGAAAATGAAGTAAGATAAAGTAAACTTGACAGAAGCATTAAGAGCAGCTTTTGTTAGGAACCTGTCATCTTCAGCTAATGTATAACAACTTCTAACTCGTTACGTGCATCAATTAATTTAGGCATTTCAGGAAATCACATTAATGGTCAATGGAGTTCTTGTTACCAGAATATTATCAACACTACTTACTGTAATAGCTATTAGCCCTCTGGCCCATGTTCCTTCTCACTGCTTGCAAATGCATCCTCATCTAACTAACCTTCGTAACAATGGAGATGCTGCTAACACGATTAGTATATGAGGAGTGTGGTTCATTCGAATATATAATGAAATTGTAATAATACGGAGCGTTACACGATAAAGTTTCCTTAAATAAGTAGATTGAGTCCGACTTTGTAATACAGCCAAAAATCTAGACTTCAAAGTATTATTGGAAAAGAAAGTGACCATAGACAGGATGACAGAATCTATCCAAAATATTGGAGGTATTGGTCTTAGATGGGGAACAGCTATCACACATTTTATAATAAAGATTGTACTGTCATATCAGACTTAAACAAAACACCGCGGCTGAAATATTGTTCAGGCAAGGCAGAATTTAACTTTAGGGATAGGATACGAACTATGACGTACCTAACGAGTAGAAAAAAGCATAATTTCTTGGGTTGTATAATAGAAAATTTAATAATTAAGGGCTGCATAGCTGGATAACTGTCTTCTAATAGTATGGTTAGACCTAGCTGCATTTAGATCTATGATACAACATCATTTAGTGTTTTACTGCTAATGCTGCTTCAGAAAAGAATACTCTGAAAAGGATTTTAGAGCAATTAATTATCTTCTAAAGCGTAAAGATAATTAAAAGAGAAAGCAATGTCTATTGAGGCAACTTTGTAAGTTTATTCCTAAGAAAAGCAAACTTAAGTTTGCTTTTCCACTAGAGTTTATATCAATAGATTTCTAATATCGTTTGTTAAGAATGAATAATTTCACATTCCTTTTGCCTACTATGGCATTGATAGCGGTATCAGTTCTGACTCCTTGGCAACTCTTTCAATCATTGTGTCCATACGTAAGTGCGCAATCTTCACAGTGTCTTGGTACCGGAACACAACAACAACAACCATTTACCCAACAACAACAACAACCATTTACCCAACAACAACCGCTACAACGGTAATACCATCCACACCGCCACAATTAGTCTCCCCACCATGAGGTCAACAACAAATACAAAGCCGTTAAATTTGTGATGATTCAATAGCTTTAAACTATATAGTCGACCTTCTACTACAGGTTTTTAACAATGACGAATAAAAAATACTCTGGATCGGTATTTCTTGGTACTGTAATTCTTACCTTGAGCATTTTCACACCCACAATATCTTATGGTCAATCTTCTACAACTGGTCCTTTCCCAAACTTGCCTCCACCGTTAAGCTAGCCAACCTCAATTAGCATAGCTAGCGAGAATAATAACATCTACACCGTATCTTCTGGATTTGCTAAAATAAATAACTTTGCGACTACTTTTACAATTACAGGAGGATTGGATTCAATAAGATCATCTTCCTATCTTATCATTTCTACTATTACAAAGGATTTTGATAGCAATGCCAATATAGGATATGTAAGACGTGGCTCCAGTTCTCCTCAACAGAGCCAAGAACAACAAAAAACCAGAACCAACAGCAGCAGCCAAACATGCTTCCAAATCCTTTTGTCGATAAATCAATGATAAATGAAACAATTTCGACAGCAATACAAAATGCGATCTCCTCTTCCTCGATATCATTGGGAGGTTACACTCAGATCAAATGCAGCTTTGGGATGAACTTGGCTGACTATATTTGTAATACTAATGTTCCATTTCTGGCAAAATAAGTGATAAAAGCTGAATCCAACACGTTACCTCTCAACTAACCGTTTCATTCTAACCCTCGTTATCATTTGAGAATCTTCGCCTTCTAGGGCTTGCGGCGTGACACTTTTCAGCCCGCAAAATTCCTGATAAGACAATACTAGATTCAAAATGAAGTAAGATAACTACTAGTTAACAGTTGACGTTAAAACTCTCGCGTAACACATATTCCGTTAATACATTCAGTTTGTGTGATAGTACATACACCATCCCCAATACATTGCGTCGTCTGTATTTGTCTTACTGAGCAAGAAAACGAAGCGCTATTACTACCTATATTGCAAACTTGAATGTTCACTTGAGTGTTTCCATTGTCATTTGTCGTTGTAGTAGTACATATCCCATTAGTACATTGCGTTAATTGGTTTGTACACGTATTGTTAATACATTGTCTATTTTCATCATTTGTTGTTTGTTTTTGATGGTCATTCGAATTAACTAATGAGCGCAACAAATATGATGCTCCGTTTTGCTGCTGCTCGTTAGTAACAATCTGTTGTTGTTGCAGCAGTTGCTGCGATTGCTGTTCTTGTATTCCATTTTGAATCAGCTGTCGTTGCCACTTTTCAAAGTCAAATTGTTGTTGATTTGGTTTCTGAGAAAGAAGACTAGATGAGGGAAACCATTGCGATGTAACTCCTGTCTGAACTACAGATGATGATGGTGATGCTGGTAGTAGTACAAGCCATCTCGCAGGTGGCAACATATAAGAGGGTTGAAATATTGTTGCTGACGGAGGTGGGACTCTCTCCCCCGGTCCTCCTAATTGCGATGGAAACGTTGTGCTAGGTTGTTGGAATGGAGTCTCGGGGAATGGAGTCTCGGGGAATGGAGTCACATATTGAAAAGGTTGTTGAAATGTTTTAGTTGGAGCCGAAAGAAACTGAGCGTAGACTATGGAAGCATTAGTCATTATTAGCAGCAGCCAAACAAAAACTAGCTGCAAGAAGAATGCTGTTTTATTCATAAGAAATAACGGAGCGCACTTTTCCAGCATTTGTGTATTATGATTTATACATACGTGCTTCTTCATATAACTTTTGATCAGATACCGCAGCACCGAGAGTGAGTAAAGTTGAGGCATTTATATTCGACCGATAGTAAAAAATGTCGGTACATTGAAGGCTAGGTGGAACATTCTTGTATATTATCCCCAAAAAAAGAGATAATTTGATGATAATGTCTTTTTAGGGTTTTTTCACTGACGTATTTCTATTAATTGAGTTGCGATCTCCGGTTTATTATGATCGTTTCCGTTATTGCTTATGGTTGTCTTTGAAGGTTAAAGGTAGCTAAACTCTTCACATAAAAAATGTCTATTATGAATGCCAACGCCCTGCGCACTGACTGAACGTCCGATTATGGGTAGCCATGAATGCCATTCTAATGACTGATATAACCATATATAGTAAAGGTATCACTGCATGCTTTATTGCATACCTATAATGGTAGGCATAGTAGTTATTGGAAGCGGACATATCGGTAAGTGTTTGTTACTAAATAGGGAATATGCTGTCAATTTACCAATTAAACTTAAATCATCAGTATATCTACGTATTACCTACAAATTATGGTTGCCGAATTTTCTAACCTAATAATGGGTATAGTCAACGGAACAGAATGGATAGTTATCATAGTAGTAATTGCGATAGTTATTTTTGGAGCAAAGAAAATCCCAGATATTGCAAGATCTTTTGGTAGGGCAACTACAGAATACGAAAAGGCTAAAATCGAAGCGAAAAATGAGCTCAATCGGATTAGGAATTTACCAGCAGGCGGTATACAAGATGATAGAGAAAAACTCGAATCAGTAGCCGATACATTGGGAATTAATTATTCAGATAAAAATAACTTTGAACTTAGGGCTGCAATTCAAGCAGAAATTGACAAGGATAAAAAAATAATCTGAAACAGGTACTGGTAAATAAAATTTTATATCCGCTTTATTAGATAGGATCAAGGCGAGAAGGGCCCTTCATCATACGGATTACAAAGCACTAGAGAAGAGAAAAATTCAGATTTAGAATTTTCATTCTTACGCCCTTCTATTATTTGCGTTTAGGTTCCTCTTTATCTTTGACTCTATCTGTCCAAATATGAGATTATACCTTAGAAATCTTGACTGGAATAGATCATCTGGGCCGGTTCCTGCAGCGGAAAGGCATTGCTGTTTCACTGCTACCTGAATCTAGCATCCGTTTTTACTCTTTTTTTACCCACATTATCATTCGCAGCGAATTGAACCAATATCCTATCATAAGGTTTAGTGCTCCGATGATGGGACTGGTGATGTTAATCGCTGGAGTAGAAAATTGTTCCACCTGCTTTAGCACAAGCACATTGTAAAGGGAGATACCGGAGGAACAACGCAGGATAACACATGAGCTTTGAAATAGCAGCCACAAATGCGAGGTTTGTTAGGCATACCAAATTGAAACCAAATACATACAAGTGTAGCTTAACCGAGTAAAAATGTAACTTATTTTCCTCAAATGATAATTTTGAAAGTTAATACTATAATAATAGTATACCCATATGGATATTGTATAGTTTGACAGTCCTCCAATTAATTGCAGGTATCGGCAGATGGTTGACCTATGAAAGAAAGCTGCAGGAGGAGATGAGCATTCGGGAACACCTTGAAGAACTACGAGTAAGGTTACTTCGTATCTTAATTGGTATCACAAGTATTACATTCTTTTGTATAATCTTCGGGTTTAAACCATTGGAATTGGAATTTAATGGTGTACACTTTTTATTCTTTTACCCATACCCAGATGTATTACATAACGTTGCCATCCAAATTACCTCATATATGCAAAGCACGCTCCTTCCGCCAGGAGTAAGGTTAATTCAAACAACGCCAGGGCAAGCTTTCTTTGCTCAGCTTTATGTCGCTGTAATGATTGGATTAATTGGTTCGATGCCAATACTTATCAAAGAAATATATGGTTTTATTTCTCCTGCATTCAAGAAGAAAGTGAAGAGAGATAGCATAACTAAAGTATTTGTCCCTACAATCTCTTTGTTCTTAATGGGGGTAGTTTTTTCTTATGTTGCAGTAATCCCATTTACCTTATACTTCCTTTACAGATACGGACAAGCTATTGGTGTAGAAACATTTCTTAACATTAGTGATTTTATCTCATTCGTTCTGCAGTTCTTTCTAAGCTTCGGAATTGCGTTTGAGCTTCCTATTATTATGTATGCGATTTCGCTGACTGAGGTAATTGAACCCAATTTTTGGAGACATAATTTTCGATATGCTATAATTATCTTGGTAATTTTCGGGGCTATAATAACTCCCGACGGTAGCGGGCTAACGATGTGGTTTGTTGCAGGGCCGATGATAGGATTATATCTTGTAGGAATGCTGGCTATTGAGAGAAGAGCTAGGCGCAGAATAGGAATATCCGTGAATCCTTGAATTTTTGGCTATAGACTCCACGTATGAAAGTTAACGCTTAAATCATCGATATTGTTATTTATAACTCTGAATGACGGGTATTGCAGTAACTGACCTGCAGATGGCTATCGTTAATGCAGCAGAATGGATAATTATCATAGCACTAATTGTAGCTGTAATTTTTGGAGCAAAGAAAGTCCCTGAGCTTGCAAGATCTTTTGGTAGGGCAACTACAGAATACGAAAAGGCTAAAATCGAAGCAAAAAAAGAGCTTCAACGGGTTAAAGATCTTGGAAAAACCACCATCTCCAACACCACGACCACGGCGACCAATGTACAGGATAGAGAAAAACTTGAATCAGTAGCTAACACGCTGGGAATTAATCACTCTGAAATGAGTGATGACGAACTGAGGTCTGCCATCCAAGCAGAAATTAACAAGGACAAAAATAAAGTCTAGTAGAGCGATAATAATAATACCGTACGAGTCAGGAAACCATCACGAATTCTGCGAGCGTAGAAAAATAGGAAGCCCATAGATGGTGTAACAATATTTCTCGATTTTATGGTTAGTTGTTGATAATCCATGTTTTGAGGTGGCCTTGGTATACAGCGATATATGTTATGATAAGAATAGTTGCCTTAGTCTGATTGTGAACTTAACTTTGTGAGGGCGTAATTTACTGAACTGCTTAATAGAACCCCCCATAGAAGCGATTGCAGTACCTTCTTTTATCTTTTCATCTTACCAGGTGCGGTGTCATCTTTAAAACTCGGTTGTTTTGACATATAACAATGGAAAAATTCTGGGCAAAGCCGGAATAACCAAGAATACTGCAGTTGATGTAAACTTTGGAGCCTCCGTATTCGTAATTTTCAGACAATTAAAGATAATATGTGGGCTTAATGTTTTAAGTTGCCAGAATCGGACACATTCTTGCAATTTGTCGATTAATCTTTTTATTTATCGGTCAAGCCAAGCACCGATAGTGTTTGTAGGTCGAAACTCCGAGAAGGCAAGCGAGTGTAAACCCCTGTTTTTCTCGCTCCTGCTTGCTTGCCTTCCACGAAACAGCTGATTTGCAGCAGTCAGCTAAATGAGCATTTTATCTTGCAGAACTCTCATTCGTTTGGACCATGATGTTCTTATGATTACTTAGATAGCGCTGATAATACGTTAGTATATTTGCAATAGTATGTGGAGTTATCTTTCGTAATTGCCTGTCAAGAAATTTTGTATTCCCATTGAATTAGGTTAAATTCTTCCATTTTCTTAACCTGCTTTTCCCTGGCGCCTTCCTTTGTGATTTCTTGAAAGGTATAATTAACTTTGTAACAAAAGCCAAGTAAGGTTGATCTTCACCGTCTAAACCTATACAGCTGATATCTCAAACACAAGTTTCTTCCAATGCCAGTTTCTTCTTTCAATTCTTTTTTCATAGCAAACAAGGGGTTAGGTTTAAAATCGATTACGTCTTTATCCGGATCCATAACCTGCGACTAGAGTATAAGATCCTTGATAATCATGCGTTTCTAACCTTCTTCCTATCCATTTATTGTCGGCTGTAATTATCATTGTTCCTACTGATAGGCCTGACAATATTATCTTGACCAACAACCTCTTGAACTCATTAAGACAGGTCCTAACGTATTCCTTAACTAGAGATATACATAGAAAAAATTATCTTTGAATCCTGCAGCTTTTGGTTTTGGATATGAACAAGTTTCCCGTCAAACAAAGAAGATTTATTCTTTTGTGCCTTGTTCCACTCATTTTCAATAGATATTTTTTCTTAATGATTGAATAGCATTCTGGTGGGAATATATCTACACCCAATATTTTGTGCCTTGAATCTGTCTTCTGCTACTATTTGCGTTTTTTTGTGCTTTATTCTATCTAGATTCCTGTTTAGGACCATCTCGATGCATTCACTCCTACCTTCTCAAGAGCTTCTCTTAAACTTAATATGATATCAATCTAAATGGCTGTTTTGATTAGCCGTTCTAGGACACTGCTTGAGTTACAATTACCGACCCACATCATTATCCCTCTTCATAAATCCTTTGATATTCTGGGTTTAACCATTCTATAAAGCTGGCATTGTTCAATGAACGTACATCTTCGAGGTAGTTTGGTAATATTTTGATGAATTTAAATTCATTGTCTAACTCAAAGGAAAGGACTGGATCACGGATTTCCGCTTTGATGACCTTCTCTGCAAATTCTAATGGAGATATTATATTTGCATGTTCACAATAGTTGAATAATCTTCCGCCACTTATCATTCGGCGTAAGTTTAATCTCTTGACCAGGTCTTTCCTTGCATCATAAAGCATCTAACCAATTCCTTCATGTCTAACTTTTGAATGTGTAGAGATATCTGCTCCGTAGAGGCTGTCTCCCATAGGATCATGATTTGTTATCGTACCATCAGCAGTAATGTCTTTCCATGTGTGTTCTTTATACTCTGGCTCTAGAAAGACTATGAGGCTGCTTGCAGAAGCAACTACAGCTCCATTCAATTCAGCACAGAATTGTCCTTCCGGAAAAAGTCTAATATGACTTTGAAGTTCGCTTGGATGCCAAACATTTCCATAACGTGCCAGATAAGGAAATGAGTCTTCTTGAAGTTTGACTATTTTGGGGATGTCTTCAGGGAGAGTGTTTCTAATTATAATCAAGGTTTATTCTCCTTCAAATGTTGTCATTAATTAATATGACGTACTTTGTAAATTACAATAGCTTGCCACTTTTTCTCTTAACCAAACTTCCTTTGCACTATCGGAGATTGATTAGCACTATCAATATATCAACCACTGTGTGCGGCTTTGAATATAAGCTGTACATATGAGTACATATGAGAAAACAATTTATAAAATAGTGAACGACGGATAAATGCGGATTATCCTCAATTGAATGCTACCGAGGAGCTTAAACAAGACCATCTGACTCTAAGAAGAGTAAGAGACATCGCACAAAGATGCTCTGATAAACTCTACGCTAGTGAGAATATTCCATTTGAAGATCTTAAAATTATTTCAGTGGTAATCGAAGAATTTGTTGATAGGTTTCATCATGGAAAGGAAGAGCAAGCATATTTTCCCGAGACTAAAGATAAGAATGGTTTTTCGGAAGATATCCGTAAATTTCTGATTGAATACGAACTTAGAAGAAGAATTGCAAGAATGTTTTTGCGCAAGTTAAATGCGTGGAAAGATGGCGCAGTAGATTCGAGGGAGCCAGTTGCAAGATTCCTAAGGTCCTATAGTATATTCATAGGTGACCATACAAGTAAAGAAGACAAATTTTTTGATATGATTGAAGAGAATAGCAGTCTATCATCTGAAGAGGATGAAATATTAATGAAGCATTTTGAAAGCTGTAGACATGAAGTAGGGGGTGCTGTAAGAATAGAACAAATGATGGATTTGATTGAATACTTGGAAGCGAGAGAATGGATGAAATAAAATTTATAAAGCTGTTCTTGTGCTACCTTAGATTCTTTGAGCCGATTATAAGATTGTGTAGTGTAGTCATACTTTATGTTGATCCTGTTCCGATGATGATGAGCAGGACTTATCGTCCCTTCAACCTCAAGTAACATTCTCTTTGTTATGGCTCGAGTATCTACTTCGAGATCCCGAGAAACCATTCACTATGCTTATTAGATGACCTTACATGTTTTATTATAAGAGAAGCATGCAGCATCAGAGTAGTCGTGTTTTGAATTCACGTATGATGGACATACTATTAGCTGCTTTGATATTGGCCACCTCAGGGGCTTTTCTACAGATCGGAGGAACAAGCTGGGATGTCACATATCATCTGCTACAAAGACCAGAGTCGTTCTTTACGCCGTCTCATGCTGTGCTCTATGCAGGCGTCGGCATGTTAACGATAGCTGCTGGTATCGGGGGCATTTTATTATTGCGGAATAAAGAACTTCGTACAAAATCATTTGCTAGTGCATTCAAACTGTTAATAATAGGATCCGGGATTGCACTTGTGGCAGGACCAGCAGACTTCTGGTGGCACCAAATATTTGGAGTTGATGGGTTGTTAAGTCCCACTCACTTAACCCTCGCAACCGGCATGCTCATTAACTCTGTCGCAGTGGTATTCGGACTTGCGAGAATTAATGTGCACTTCTTATCAAAAAGTAAGAAGTTGATGATTAAGGGCGCATTAATTCCTGCATTTGCTGCTATGTGGTTAACGCTGATTTGGTATGTTCATATGTTTGCCTTACCTCTCTCTAACGGACAACACTTTAACTTTAACTTGGATCCTATCACTGCGACAATAATAGCAATAGTTGCTTTACCTTTGATATGCTCTGTTGTCTTTCTTACAGCATCCAAAACTATTGGTGGCGTCGGCGGTGATGGCGGTAAATTTGGTGCTGCAAGTGCCGTTGCCATACTACTGATAGGTATGAATGTATTTGCAAGTATTGTGCCTTCTTACAGAGCTGTATCTTTCTTACCCTGGTATGCATTAATAGTCTATCCAACAGTTATAATAGCTGACCTTATTCTTAATACATCGCTACCAAAGAAGAGCTCAGAACAATCAAAAATGATAATCGCCGGAGCGGTTATAGGATCGGCCTTCTATATGATTGACTTTCCATGGATTAATCTAACATTTACACATCTACTTCTTCCCACTCACACATTTATTACCGATCATATTGCAAACACAATCCCATACTTTCTAATTACATTGCCTATTACATCAGTCATGACAATAATTCCTGGAGCGATAATTGGTGCATTGAGCTCATCAATCTTCTTTTTATACAAACGAAAACGGGTACAAAGACAGAATGAAACCATGCCTTCTCAACTCTGACTCTGTCTGGTTCATGGGCGGCATTTACAATGGTAGCATTTGTTTAATTACTAATAGTTCTAAAATAGGATAACTTGCCTGTGACCAGTAAAAACATAATCATATCAACGCGAGTTATGACTTTATCAATAGCATCGATCTTAACCATATTGGTCATATTGGTCATGTTAGGAAACACAGCTCCTAAAGCTACGGTCTATGCACAATTATCAGGACCAACATTACAACAATGGGTAGATGAAGAAACTGGAATCAAAATTCAGTTTGCGTATAAACCAGAAAAACTTATAGCTGATACTCCTACTGAGCTTAGTTTCAGTGTCCAAAATTTAACGACAGGTCAACACCTAAAGAACTTTAGAGCAAGTGTGGTAATAATAAATGATTTTCAAAGGGCATTCAAATTTCTAAATATACCTGTTGTAAATGGCGATTTCTCCTTAAAGTATTCCTTTCCAGATAGTGGACACAATCAGATCCTAGTTAGTATAAATAAAGATTCGTTTGGTCTTGCATTGGCATCATTTAGGTTTCAGTGTCAGCTCCATTCCCTCCTCCAGACATTCTTGCCAAAAGTATCATTGTTGGTGTCGTAATGCCTGCTGCAATCATGACTGCTATTTTAGTGCTGATAAAGAAAAGAAGTGGACAGCTATTTATTAAATAAAATAAATATATACTGACAGCTACATACAAAAATACTAATATGAATAAGTTGCTTCTATTTATAAAAACGACGGTTTAAGGCTAAGTATTGTATTTTGAATATTCCCTAAATTTGGAAAAATATCGTTATAATTTCGTACAATATTAAATTAGCACGATTGGTTGAATCAATATTGGTTTATGTGTTCGATTATCGGGTACAAAGGTCGGTTAAACGTAGCGTCTGTATTAGTAGATAGCCTCAAACGAATGGAGTACAGAGGTTATGATAGTGTAGGGATAGCCACAATAAATAATGGCAAAATCCTAATTAAAAAGGATATAGGCAAGGTAGCAGATGTTAACAAAAGTCTTGACTTGGGAAGAATGCCTGGCCACACGGGGATCGGACACACTAGATGGGCCACTCATGGCGATGTTACCTACAAAAATGCTCATCCTCATTATGGTTGCACAGATAGGATAGCCATCGTACACAATGGGATTATCGAAAATTATAAAGAGCTTAGAGAAGAGCTTATTTTCTTAGGTCATACTTTTGTAAGCGATACCGATAGTGAGGTTATCGCTCATCTTCTTGAAAGGCATTATTCTGGGCAAAAAAATATAAAGAAAACTGTAATTGAGGCTTGCAGAAGACTAAAAGGAACTTATGCATTTGTGGCAGCATTTGAGGACGGCACAATTTGTGGATCGAGATACGACGAGCCTCTCATAATTGGATCAGTTAACAATGGATATTTCATCTCAAGTGATGTTTTAGGATTTCTAGAATACACCGACAAAGCTATTTTCCTTGACAATAGAGACATCGTGATCGTTGATTCAGAAACTTGCCATATTTTTGATCTGGACGGAAACATTGTGGATCGGGCAATCACCAAAGTAGCTTGGGAATTAGCCGCAATAGACAAAGGAAAATACGCACATCATACCCTCAAAGAAATTCATGAACAACCTAACATAGTACAAAAAGCAGGAACCCAAAATTTAGAAAAGATAGAAGAGTTCTGTAATATCGTAATGAATTCTAAAACTTTATTCCTTGTAGGTAGCGGAACAAGTTATCATTCTGCTTTGATTGCCAAACATATATTGTCAAAATTTGCAAAAATTCGCGCCGAGGCTATCATATCAAGCGAGTTTCAGTTTGCGTTTGATGATATTGACAATACTTCAGTCATAATTGCCATTTCGCAGAGTGGCGAAACAGCAGACGTTTTGCAATCTGTAAAGGCCGCAAAGACAATGGGAGCTAGAATACTTTCTATTGTCAACAATCCTACTTCATCCCTAGCCAGAATTAGCGACTCGTCCTTGAGCATAGACTGTGGACCTGAAATAGGAGTAGCAGCAACCAAAAGTTTCACGGCTCAATTGTCTTTAATTTATACCATAGTGGATAGGTTATGCAATGGTTGCCTAGACTTTGAGGCGAATAAAGCATTTCTAGTTGGTGCACTTCGACAGGTACTAGATACTGAAATTCAAATCCACAGTATTGCAGAGGGGCTGCGAGATGCAAGAGATATTTATATCATCGGTAGATCTATCCATTATGCTATCGCGCTAGAAGGTGCGTTAAAAATAAAAGAACTGGCTTATGTACATACAGAAGGCATTGCAGCTGGCGAATTGAAACATGGCCCACTAGCATTAATTGATAGAAATAGTTACGTATTATTAGTAAACCCTACCGATATGGCTTCTGAAGATAACATTGCTAGTGCTTATGAAATAAAAGCAAGAGGAGCTAAGATAATCGGTATTTCTGATAGGCCAAATAATGTATATGATATATTTATCAAGATTCCATCTGTGAAGAGTACTTTCTACCCTATTATCGAAGTATTACCCTTTCAGATTCTAGCATATTATTTGGCGCTTGCAAAGGATGCAGATCCCGATTATCCACGCAACCTTGCTAAATCAGTTACTGTAAAGTGAGGGTAAGGGTGCATGTATAAAAGTAGCAGCAATCGGCAATGTGTTATTTGAAATGGACATTATTTACACTAAAGTGGCCGCAGGTATAACAGCCGTAGCCATTGTATTGTTTGAAATAATACCAATGTCAACCATTCTCATTGTTAGTATGATAATGCTTCAACAGCAAGAAAAGCACATAATTTATCCAATAATGACAACAACCACAAAGGCTGAAGACGAACATATTATCGCTACTCCTTCATATGGCTTATTCTTACTATCGGATAGTAAGTCAACAAACTTCAAGAAGGATCAATACAAAGAAGCAAATGGAAAACATCTCCCATCATTAACTAATAAATCTAGAACTAACACTAAAAGGATTTTAATTGTAGATGATGAGCCGGACATAACGTTTTGTTTCAAGATGACACTAGAGGATAATGGGTTCAAAGAACAAGTTGACGCTTATAATGACCCTAGAATGGCATTGAGTGCTTTCAGCCCCGGTTCATACGCTCTCTTGCTATTAGATATCGGAATGCCAAGTATCAACGGACTTGCACTATATGAAAAAATTAGAAAAATAGATAGCAAAATTAAGGTATTGTTTATAACGGCCTTCGACTTCGATTATGAAGTTCTAAGGAAGCTATATCCACAATATGTGGATGTAATATCCACACTACCAGAAAACAGCGAAGGATGTTTTATCAAAAAACCAATTGATACCGATGATATGGTAAGAAGGGTAAAGAAAGAAGTATTTAATTACTCCCGGTAATACAGGTCTTCTTGGGCCTGGATAAATACGGCAAATAGGCCAATTTCATACAACACAAAGTCATAGGGAATTATGTTTCGAGCTCAACATTTTGTTTATATGTTTTGTCAACTCATCGCCTTCAACAGGCTTATGAATAAATCCGGATATGCTTAGATTTGAAAGTTCGTCTTTAAATAATTCGGGATACTCTTCAAATGCTATTATAAAACAGACCTTTTGTTTTTTTGTTTATCTGCATTATTTCTTTAAAGATTTGAAAGCCATTCATATTTGGCGATATCTATTAGAAATAGATCATATCGAAGTACTTTAACGATCTCCAATGCTATAAGTGGATCATTGAATAACTCTACTCTAAATCCATTCTCTTCTAAAATGACTTTAATGCTAATCCAACATCTACTTCCTCAACTACTATGCAAATTGTTTTCTTCCTTCGGTAGTTACCCTTAATTCTGATTGATTGTGATCTTGGTGTATCATTAAGATATAGAACAGCATTAGTACTGCGGACATCCATCATCTTTCTATCAGCAATTAATAGAGGAACAATATCACGTGTTAATGAATCACACCTGTGGGAGGCCCTTTTCAGATTCTCGGGAAGCATTAGTTCGCTTTTCACAAGCAAGTCATTCGCACTTTGATTTAGTGATTTTGGATTTAAGAATGCCTGGCATTAATGGACTCGAGCTATATAGTAGATTGAAATCAATCAACAGAGATGTCAAGATATTATTTGTATCTGCTCTTGACGCAGGACTAGAACCTCTAAGTATACTCCCCGAGCTAAGGCAAGATGATATACTGAGCGCCTATTACGATTGAAGATTTTATAAATGCTGTAAAAACACGGGTAGCCCTTTTGGGGCCTGATTTATTCATTGAAGGCCAACCTGTTAGCATTAGCCCATCTTCCTCTTCGGCCTACGTAGTCTCGCAACTCAGTGGAAGCGTTACCATCTCAAACGACGATCCTGGCTTATTTCGCTATCATAATAGTCAAAAATATTTATAAGAATTGACATTATTTTTTATATATTTTGTATTACATTATTCAGAGTGTATGGTATAATTTTTATACTAATTCTGAGAAGAGTAAGATAAATTGATTGAGCGTACATATCAATGAGCATACGTAACAACGAGCATACACGGCAATATTATGTCCCACTAGAAGTTACGCTAAAGGTGGTTAATCTCTCCAAAGTATATGCCTCTTCAATGGGTAAGGTAGTGTCACTTAGAAACGTTAGCTTTTCGGTAAATAAGGGTGAATTTGTATCTGTAGTAGGCCCGTCTGGAAGCGGGAAATCTACATTGTTGAATATGATAGGGGCTTTAGATAGGGCTACTTCAGGTAAAGTATTCATTAATGGAGTCGATATTTTTTCATTAAATGATTCTCAAATGGCAAGCATGAGAAATAACACATTAGGTTTTATTTTTCAATCTTATAATTTGATCAACAGGACAACTGTACTGAAGAATGTAGAGTTTCCTGGCATTACAGGTGGTATGAGTGACAGTGATAGAAGACGTCGGGCTCTCAAGCTATTAAATTTCCTAGGAATCAAAGACAAGGCTAAATACAAACCAACGAATCTAAGTGGGGGTCAACAACAAAGAGTAGCCATAGCAAGGGCGCTTATGAACGATCCGAAAATAATTCTTGCTGACGAGCCTACCGGAAACTTGGATACAAAAACAGGACAGGGTGTATTTGATTTACTAAAACTATTATCCAGCGAATTTAGAAGGACAATAATTATGGTAACACATAATCCAGAACTTGCAGCAACAGATAGAACAATCCATATCAGAGATGGGGCCATTGAAAAGGAAGTTAGTAACATCAAGAAATAATGATAGAAACATTATGATGCGAATATTTCTACTTATGCATACCTCAGAAAGGTCGCACTCATACTGCAGAATTATATCTCATGGTGATGATGGATCTGATTGATTACTTTTAATCAACCACAACCAAGTGCCTCCGAATCATAAACGTGCATCAGTAGCAGAACCTCCCTCAACGGTGTTAAGGTGTTTTACCATGATTCCAGCTCATCTTAGCATACCAATAAAAGGAGCTCTCTTGTCAATTAATAGCCGTACTCTAGATCCAAAAAGATTCAAGCTCATTGCTGCATTAGACACTAATAATTAGCTGATTCGAAAATACAATTCGCAACTATGTTCTTATATTCGATGGATACAATATAGAATAGTTTGTCCGATTATATAGGCACAATTGCGGCAAAGCGATGCTGCATTTATCTGAAAGAAGAAGAAAGGAAGAGATTTGGTTAGAGAAATTTGTGCAAAGGATTTCCGGTCAGATCACTCATACCCATAGACAAAAACTCAAGTATTGAAGAAGCAGCCATGATGGGGTGGAGAACGGAGTGAAGCGTCTTCCTGTGTGGCAGGGGATAAAAAAATGCAAACGACATAATAGGAATGATTTGCACAACTGACATAGCAGGAGAAGTTAGAGGCAGATGTAGTGATAAATCCTCCCGTTTGTTATTACTAGATTCTCTTTGTTCTGGAGAACAGCCAATAGAGGAAGCGATATTTGAGAATGAATAGCTTATAGCGAAGACAAAAAGAACTTTCCTGCCTTTCCTGCTTAAGTTTTTATCTGATAACTTTTGGAAAGCAAGTATTTCCTTTCGTCAGCTATTCCTCGTAAGCTGGATGTATCACGTCCAATATTTTTCTTAAGAATATGTTAGTCATTGAATATATCGGCAATTTCTCCTACAGTGTTAGCAATTGATGCCAAGCACTACTCATAGAGAATAGTTCACGATAGTATCTGCGTAACTTTGTTAGCCGTAGCTATCGTCGCAGCTATGACACTGACGGCAGTGACTTTCGTGATCCCGCAACAATCTTCGTCATATAAACACCACAACAACAATTACACCAGCAGCGCAAAAGTTGATCAACAAATCAACCAACCCAATAATTTACTAGAGCGTTATGTGACAACTAGGCCAATAATGCTTTCGAACCTCCTCCTGCGCCAGCAATTTGCCACTAGAAAGAACGCGGTTTGGCGTCACTAAAACTCATCTCACTACAGAATGATAATGCTTATGATATTATTAAACACTTCCAAAAACATATTCATATTAAGATATTCCAGCGGTTAGAAAAACGCCCAAAACATGCTACTTCGTCTCTCGTCTCTAAGTAGATTTAGGTCTTTAAAGCGAACATGTAAGATGATATCTAAACATGTCTGGTCTGCATGCAATAGTTCCTCATGTTCATGTCTACGCTTAATATCATCAAATTCTAAATTACAAATGTCACATGTCAAACGTGATCGTTTAGAAGCACTCTGTTTCTTTGTCTACGCCTCCAGTTTTTATCCGTGATTGGCTGTGTCTCAGTAATACAACCACTAACCAAGGAGACAAATGAGTCACTATCAGTGTTATTTTTAATCCAATGGTGCAAGGTGTAGTCCCAATCATATTCTAACTCTTCAAGGTAATCAGAGTGTTTAACAAGCTTTGTATACTGTGCGTTTTGATTAGTTGTTACGAGCAACTCAGAGTTTCCTTCCAACCTGATAGCATACTCATCTTGATCTTCATTTGTCCATAACTGCATTGTTTAATGAGATTCTTTGCTTCCGCTATCTTCAGCTGCTCCTTGTAATTCTTTGATCCGTTGTTCGGCTGGAATGGCCGTCTTCCATAGATTATCAAACACATGTTGTTGCAGTTCTACAACTTTTTTCAGAGTACTACGTATGAGAATAGATGCTAATTTTGACTCTTGTACGGCCATATCAGATTAGTATTCCTTTTCATTTATTCTAACAATTCCCTTAATTCCTTCAATATGACGAAGTTCAACAAACTTCATTATTTCTTTGCAGTGGTCTATGTTCTCTTTTGTAATTTCGGTGATAAATCGTATATGGCCACCTCTTCTTACTAGTTCGATATATGATTGTCTTAGAGCATTAGATTTAATTACATATGATGGACCCTTAGAATCTGCACAAACGTCGTACCTGCATTTTGAACTATTTATAAATTCCACTATTGCATTAACATTTTTATCAATACCATACAATACGTCGGTTCTTTCAGAACGTCTATGTATTTGGCCTGTCATGGCAATAGTGACTAGTGCACCATCATTAATCAAGCATTGCTCCATTATAAGACTCTCTAAGTGAGGAATTCTTACTTTGTGCTGAAATCGAATAAAATAAGAAGAAGATGCCACCCTTTAATCAATTAAGGTAACAGACCAAGACGAGTTGATCGGGGAGTCACTTACCTATGAGAACTATCCAGTTGGAGAGTTCAAAGGTTAAGATTTAGTAGTTGGGAGGTATATTCTGCATGTCCGGAAAAAGGTAGATACTTTGGCAGCATATTGACCATTGAGTTCTTACTTAGCTTTGCATTTATGACTATTTCAAAAGATATCGAAATGGATGCACATCAAAATAAATGATTCTCTGGGTATTTCTGCAAGCGGAGTAGCGCTACTTTTGCGATTGATATTGTGTTGTCAGACGATATGAAAAACAAATTGCGCATCGAACTAGGCAGGAGGACCGGACAAAACGCGGCGAGCTATCACACGTCAATTTAAGGAATACTATATCGTTGTTTGAGGTGTGTCAGCTACGCACTGCGCCTGCTGTTTCTTTTTAGTCACTCCTAGTCATTTATTTTTTGTTTAATAAAAACACTATCCACAGATTATCTGAAGTATCTTACATGAAGCATAAACAGTCTGTTGTGTCTTTACTATTCAATGATATCTATTCAATATATAATTTAATTAGTTTATCATTGTAGCATGTTCCAATGTCTTTAACGTATCATGGCTTTAAAGCGCAGAATCGGCAGTTATCAAACTACTCAGAGACAATTGTATGGCCGCTACTCCTGTTACGCGTTGGCTTGGTTGTTCAGCTGTGTCTCTATGGACATTAGATTTTGCGGATAGAGAGGAAGTACCAGGTCTAGTAAGAATTTCTCTGATTTTGACATCATCTATTAAATTGTTAACTAGATCTAGATACACGTGTTTGAGTCTCGGATCATTAGTGGCTTCATTAGATAAAGTATCAAGTGCCTTTAGTTTCCAGAAATTGTTAAGTGCTCTTCCGATTCTAAACTGATAAAAAGAAACTATCTTCCCTAATGAAGTGAGATAATATTTCCCCTTCTGCCGTGTTATCAGGCCAGAATTTGTTAAAATACAGGTCCTTGAGTAGTACTGCTTTCTTGTAATTCCTAATTTACTTATAGGCGTATCCATATCTGACCCTGAAAGAGCAGTGGTGTCAAGTAACACAAGAGTCTTGTCGTCTGATAACGTCTCAAATATAACATTAAGCGAAACCAATTCCATTCACATTAGATCATTTAAGGGTAAGACAAATGATGCATCGACTGAGGTTGCTGCTATTAATGGTTACCTGTTTGATTTTTTTAACAATGTTGTCTCTCTAATAGATTTATCTAACTAGATACGTTAAATGATTTTAGAATGTCCATATAATAAGAATTTTATATAAGATTCTATAATGACCACAAAAGACAATCGACCTTTCCAAAATTACTCTTAATACCATTGACAGTTCATGTTTATTTCGTGGTTGACAGAAAAGCTACGACTATCATTCTCATCATCAATCCTGTCGTGGTAGGAATCGAACCGCTTAAATCATGACTCAAGAAATTGTTGCGGTCACTCTATGCTTCAATCTGAATTGAAGTTTACGATATATTATTTCAAATAATGTAATCTTTGCCACATATACGCCATGGCATTAGGAAGAAGAACGTCATAGGATTTTTCTGGTACAAGATATGTGTCCGTAATTTGCCTGCTAATTTTACAACGGTCATACCGACGCCGAATTTTCCAAGATATATATCAGATTTCTGCAGCTGCAATTAAGGTGTTGAATGAGGTGGTTCCAAACGAACAAAACTATTTTATAATCTGAACCATCGATGTCGAGGTTTTGGGCTGGAATTCATTTCAAAGAAGATATAGACAATGGTATAAGTGTTGGACAACAATAGGTGAAAAAATAGTCAATGATATGCGTAAGATATCTCATTCTCTGGTAAATCCAGTTGATACGGAAAAAGAAATCTGTCATAATCTAATTGAATAATTTTTGCGGTACGTCTAAATGTAGCTTGTAGCACAATAGA
>QHBN01000116.1 GCA_003176995.1 Candidatus Nitrosopolaris wilkensis | reverse complement strand
GCATCCCTCAATGTTCTAACGACTATGTGAATCATTCTGGGATCATCTACTTTAGGTATTATATAGTCACTTTTTAGATGAGTTCTATCTACTATATCTGCAATTGCAGTTGCGACAGCTACAAGCATATCCTCGCTTAAACTTCTGATTCTAAGATCGAGTAATGCTCGCAATATAGATGGAAAGACCAATACATTGTTGACCTGATTAGCAAAGTCTGATCGACCTGTAGCCACTATTTTTGCTCCTGCTTCTAAGGCATCAGGTGGAAGTATTTCTGGGTCAGGGTTGCTCAATGCAAACACAATTGGGTCATGCCCCATTGATTGTATCATCTCTTTAGTTAATATACTGCTCTTTCCTGACACACCGATAAATACATCAGCCCCTTTAAGAACATCAGCTAGGCTCCCACTCAGTTTCTCAGCGTTAGTCTTGTCAGCTATCTCCTTTTTGTATGGATTGTCTAAACCACCATCTTCAATCCTGTTCTCATATATCGCGCCGATACTATCGGTTACAACAATATTTTTGCATCCAGCTTCTTGCAATATTCTAAATATACCATATCCAGCTGAACCTGCACCAGCTATTACTACTCTTATCGTACTCATTTCCTTTTGTAGCAACCTAAGAGCGTTTATCAAAGCAGCGAGAGTAATTACAGCTGTACCGTGCTGATCGTCGTGGAAGACTGGTATTTGAAGATCTTTGCGCAGCGTTTGCACTATCTCCAATACCTTTGGTGATTCTATATCTTCTATATTTATAGCACCAAATACTGGCTGTATTGCTTTTACAAATCTGATTATCTCCTCTTTATCCTTCATATCTATACATAATGGGAACGCGTTTATACCTCCCAAAACTTTGAATAAAACAGATTTTCCTTCCATAACAGGAATTGCGCCTTCTGGACCAATGTTACCCAAGCCCAGTACTCTGGTCCCGTCACAGACAATTGCAACATTATTCCATTTAGATGTATAGTCGTATGTCAATTCTTTATTCTTGCTTATTTCTTTTGCAACATATGCAACACCAGGAGTATAGATTAATTCAAGGGTGTCATTCTTGTCTTTAGCTAGACTGTCGACAGATACTCGATTATGAATTTCAATCTTGCCCTTCAGCATTCGATGAAGGTTTATGGCATCTTCCTCTAAGCTCAAATTAAACAATCACAATGACATCTAATATTATCAATGTATATAAATTGCCATATATCTTTCATAAGGACATTTCATTACTTCTTTATGTTGTATATGCACTTGGCTCAGTAGAAACCACCTTTCATTCACATAAACCCGTCAAAACTTGTAAGAGCATAATACAATATATCTATTGGAGAAAACCAAGAAATAATATCGCTCATATCTTATTTCTTCACAGATAGAACCAGAATACAGTGAACTTGTCAATGTATGTGGGGGTGCAATAGAAGAAGTAATACAAATAGGGCGCATAGTGATACACTATCTACTTGAACATGGCGATTTTTCAGCCTATAGAATAAGGAAATTGATAAGGGAGGGAGAAGAGATGCGGAGAAGGCCCTTTCAGAAAGCAGTAGTAGTCAGAATAGATTAAAAGATTGACGCTATTGCCTCTGCCGACTGTACAATAGTCGCTCACGTATAATAGGCAGTGTTTTGCTCAATGTGAATGAGGGTCGGTAAAATATCACTGTCTTCCAAACCAAATATTTCAGGAAAAGAATGATATTAGTACTCGTGTATCTGTTACAATAACCTATGCAGAAAATTTTAATTTGGACAGTGGTTACAGTAGCTGTAGTGCTCTTGATGGGGGTAATGGTCAAATGGCAATTTTCACCTCCAGCGAGTTCTAAAATTCCAAATACGGTAATATTAAACAAATCTTTAGGAGTACAAGGATCAAAAATAATAGTAAACGGACCGTTGGGAATACAAAGGACCAAAATAATGCAGCATCCAGGTTTACCTATAAAAAATGCTTCAAAGATAGTAAAACAAGAATTCGGGAATCTCATAAGAAATAAGAATCTAACTGCAAATGCTAAAATAAATTCGTCATAAGCTCTATTATGTGTGATGACATAAATACTTGAGTCACAGTAGTTTAACCTGGCAGGTCTGGATTAACATTTTTCAAAGAGCAAGATCGATAATAAATGGACAAGCGAAGTTAGATCACAAGTCTTCAATGAATTTCAGGATTAGCTAAAATATCTTCCAAGTCCTGTCCATATTTAAGCTCGGCGTTCAGAAGCCCTAATGTAAGGTGATCTTTGTTTTTTTCAGTGCTTACCGAGTCATTGTATGATTTGATAGCAATTCTTTCAAATTCTAATGCTCTTTCAAGTTCACTTTTTAACGTCAAATGTTTGAATGGATGTAACTTTCCTAATCTACTGTCTTGCTCTCACCCACCTTCATATAATGTTTTAAAAAGTGAGTAGAGGCGAATCAGTTTTAGTTATTGAAAATCTTTCGCTACCGAAAGATTTGTTTGACGTATTTGCTCTTAGCTTTCATTATGATATCAATTTGGCTATGTAACATCCTCTTTTGTTGCATCAAGAATTCGTAGATTAACCAATTCTCTTCTTCATCTTCAAGAATTGCTCCTAATCTATTCATTGCAATCCTCAATGCAATAATTGATTTGGTGAATCCTCGCAGCTCTCTTCTCATATCAGGTGTATCTGAATTCTCAGAATAAAGAGAATCATTTTTTAGCAAGTCGCGGACGTTGTTTATAGATAGGTGTCTTTTAACTATCAAGCTCCCTAGGTGTGATTGCTTACTGCTATCCGTTATCGAATGTAGTTCTTCTGCAACACTAGGTTTCAAACTAGAGTTTTTGATCGCCTCCATTACATCTTCAGGGAGATTTAATAGCGCAATACGTTTTGTAATGTAGCTTGTACTTTTCCCTACTTTAGATGCCAATTCCGCTATGCCTCCTCAGCCATTATCAGAAACATAAATCTTAAATGCAGTTGCCTCCTCTAAGGGTGTGAGTGACCTTCTTTGAATATTTTCAATAAGTGAAATTTCAAACGTCTGCATATCATCTAGTTCTACAACATGGCAAGCAATTCTTTTCCAGCCCAAAGATTTGCATGCTAGATACCTTCTGCTTCCTGCTATAACTTGGAAATGATCTTCTTTTGTTCTAACTATGATAGGTTGAAGAAGACCATGTCGTCTTATGGAATTAGCAATCTCTCCTAACTCAATAGCACCGGAAACACGAAAGTTATAGGGAGATAATTTAATATCACAGATATTTATATCCTCAATTAAACCAAAAAGGAGACTACTATCGTATACATTTGACATGATATTCGATTGTAATCGAATATAGATAAATTCATTACAGTTAAAGCGATTGCATATGATTGCAAGTTAATCTAAAGTCTTTTTAATATCACTTAGACTTGTCTATGTCAAAATATCAGATTTGAAATCATTTTCCATTACTTGCAGAACCAAGCTCAATCGCTTCTCTGCGACAATATTACCTACTAGCACTACCAATGCTTTATGATTACATGGAGTTGATACTATAATAGATACTAGGATATTTGCAGTCTTGGTGGCAGCCAATCCAGTGCAGTAAAGTTTTCAGCCAGTCAAGCTATAAATAAACAACATAGAACCACAAGGTTCAGGTCCAGATAAAATTGATAAGGTGCACTCAGTTGATGAGTTAGCAAATATGCAAATCGATCAAGCATTATAGAATCTTCTACAAACGTGAGAATAGACGATCTTGAAATACCAGCTCGTATACTTTGATACTATTGCAATTAATTGCAACATAAACATCTCTTTTATATTGTTGATGATGAGATAAAATAATCGACAATTGACACAGAAATATTATACAGAAAATAAAGACGAAATCGTCCACGCCTTTAGTCCTGACAATGAGCATAATAATCAATCTCGATATTACTACGGGAAAACCTCGCATGATAGAATCAGTAAACAGCAGCTACATTTCTTGCTATGTGAATCGTGCTACTGGTGTGCATCCTACCTTCACAGTGAAAAGATGACTACAAAATGTCTTTCCTGTCAAGGCGATAGACTGGAATCATTTCCAATATCTAACGATGATATACAAATTTGACTACGATAACACAAGGGGAGTTACACTAGAGTTCCGAATAAATGAATGATAAACATCTGCTTCAAGATGCGCCTGTAATTGCGCATTGCGATGTGGTAAGAAACCATTTCGTATTGTTAGGAGGCATAAAAGATAATTTTTCAACCGATATTGCAAACCGTGTACATTCATTTGCAATAGAATTAAACCAAAAGAGAAATTATGAAAAATTTACAACGTTTGCAAGTGATTGTGATGAGATGATAATAGAAAATCATCTCCGTTTATTCCGCATGCTGAAGAAGTTATTAACATATTCTCAATAGCTATCCGATTAGGACTAACTGCAGAGCATCTTAATGATCCTATATTGTATGCCTATCCGACTAATTCATCGGATGTAGTCTATATGTTATAGGTTTTAATAAATCAAAGTATTAATTTCAAAACAAAATAGTTTCCATCCACGCCCTTCGGAATATATAAATTAGCAGAGCTTCATATTTTTAAAGTACCTAACTTATTTGTCGGCGTCCAATCATAATATGATCCCGGCTGCGTTACGCCTAGCAAAGTCAAGGCATGTGATGTGCTTTTCGAAACTATAGTCTGGCTGTCAAACAAAATTCTCCTACTCGTCCAAAGGGGAATAGTATGAGGATGAAAAACCAGTTCAGTCGTGAGAAAAATTTGTCTGCATTCTAATACTGATGGTCGTCATCGATTCAGCCCCTCGGAAAACGGTACGTTCACTGTAGTTGTCATAGCTAAATGCACTTATGTTCATTATCATCTTCCAGATAGCCAATAAACAAATCTTGTTGTAAAGAATATTAGAGCAAGGATGAGTATTACTATTATTCGGGAGTCCATTAACGCTCGCTTGTCGCATTATCCTGGAATGATGGGTAAACCTGATCCTTAAGAAACACTGTTTGTAAAAAAATGGCAGAACAATCCGTGTGACTCACTATGCAATTGAAGCCTTCAGTATAGCAGATAAAATAATGCTACTTGATAATGGGAATGTTATCTAACAAAAGACGAACTTATGCTACAACAGCACTTGCGTTTTTGTCATCATTATTTTGAGAAGCTCTAGAATGTAGAGTATTTGGAATTCAGATAAGAACTTCATCGAAACATAGGAGCTGAAGATATATTTTTCGTCGGTGGATTAATTGTAGTGTGACTCAAATCCTTACTATAGGGCATTCAAACCGTCAATGGAATGATTTTATTTCTCTTTTGCAAGCCAATCACATAGATCTAGTCGTCGATGTACGTCGTTATCCGGGATCTAAGCTTTGTCCACAATTTAACAAGGAGGCGATGACCAAATCACTCAAGATGAAATGTATTGTATATACGCACATTGAGAAACTTGGTGGAAGACGAAAGAACATTGTTAGCGAGAAAGCTAAATCTAATAATGATGGATGGAAAAACAAGAGTTTTAGAGCGTATGCAGATTATATGGCGACGACACAATTCAAGGAAGGTATCACTGAAATACTTTCACTTATAGTAAAGTATGATACTCTGGCTATAATGTGCGCAGAAGTTGTCCCATGGCGTTGTCATAGGAGAATGATAGCAGATTATCTTACAATTCTACAAGGTGTTTCTGTGTTTAATATTATAGATAGTAAACATCAGCCAAGCCCTCATAAGATAACTTCATTTGCACGCCTCACGGATAATAAACTTGTCACGTATCCAGAAACTTAGATCAATAACCATAAGGGCTCCTTCTAAGGTTTTTTTCTCGCATTTTAAACCTTCAACTGAAATGTCATTATAACAGATGGAAAATGAAGATAGTAGAGATAACGAAGAGATACAATTTGTGGCAAACGATCACAGCAGCTCTAAACGTTAACCCTTTATACCTATGAGGAATTTACTTGATTTTCCATATGCTCGATTAACCCGGATGCCCAAAATGAGCTGTACGGGTCCATATTACCGTTACATCACGCTAGATAATGTCACCATCGCAACTATCAAATAGTTTTACCAGAAATCAATAGGATTTAGAGATGGGTTTAGAATGCTATTTTTTTGCCCTCGCTCTGATGCCATGACGTAATCTATACTAAATGGTAGTTAAAGATAATGATGCCACGCAGATTAGGCTTTAAAAAAATTTGGATGAGTTCTCAACCTACTCCAGCAGGAGAATGTGCATATCCATTAAGCTCTAATCTGTTATGAATATTAAGCTCTCCAGCACTGTTAAAGTCTATTCCGCAAAGCTTGCATCTGTGTTGTCCTAGTTTCTGAGCCTTTGAATGAGGAGGGAACGTCGCAAACACTTACGATCACTGATTATTATACGACTATACGACACTATCGTAATTAAATCTATTGACGCTTGTGATTTTGTGAAAACAGGACACAATATAACCACGATACACATTATGAAACATTATGAACATTATGAACGTTATGAACAAACGCTACTCATATAGAAAAGAGTAAAGCGTAGAGTCTAAAGTACATCCCTTTGGAACAAAGGATTTAATCTAATCAGAGATGATTACATTTGGTAGCAACATGACTATGAATTGTCCTCTATGTGGTGCGTTAATGGTTTGGCTTAACGGATCAATCACGAACGATCCTCCAATCAACTACTACCAATGTAGAAATGACAACATATATGTTACAAAATCTCAGGATGGAACTTACGAGATTCAATATCCAAAGAATAATAATAAGAAATTCTAAATCAAATACAGGTAACACGACGGTTTTTGAGACGGTATGAATAAACCAAACTTTTCAATAGATAGATACTCCCAAGCAAGCCTGAAAACTAATGGTACTGCCGTAACTATATTCTGTTCGATGTTTTTCCTTACTAATCATAGGAACTTTTCCTTCGTACGACTATGTTGTTCTTCTCTTGATACTCTTTCTTCATCGCCATGGCTTGATTTTAATAACTTTGATGTAAACATTGTCTATGATTTCGATTTTTCGCTGACTTGCCTGTTCCATCAATATGAATTATTTCCTCACCCTTCAATCTTGGCAAAATACAGTCCTTCTATAAGTATGAGCTCCAAAGACAGAGGACAGAGTATCTATTTATCTATACTATTAGCCAACTTTTGCGGTGAATTCAACTGAATCCGTTGTTCCTTTAAGCAGAGGTGTAGTTAATCCTGAATTGTTATTACCAGTCATGGAATTGCTAGACTTGATATTGTGGATTAGAATAGTAATGTCGCCTGCATAGCCATTGGGCAATTCAATTAGTTCAAATCCTCTTCCACCAGTTACCGGTTGATTCACAGCGTTCCATAGTGTTTTTCCATGGCTGCCATAAATTATCATATCAAATCTATCAACAGGAAGAAGATGCTCGCTGTTTCCAGGAACACTATACCGAGTGTCACCTTGTCTGCTTGTAGGAGTCAAAAAATTTGACTCTAGGGGTCCTGGGGAAGTGCTTGCATTCATAAATAATACTACCATATCAAATGCACTTTTTGGAAGGCTAGGGGATTGCATTGTTAGTGGTGAATTTAAGCCTAACCGCACTTTATAGATTCCTCTATTAGAAATATTTGTAAGTGTTGATGGTTGTTGCGTCTGATTATTCGTACCAGGTTTTAGAATTATTTGATGCCTTGATGTAGCATTATTATTCTGTGCAATATTTTTATTTGTACTTGAGGAGGATTGGTTCTGTGCAAAAACATTCGATTGAAACGATATTGATATTCCACCAGATAAAATTAGTAAGACAATCATTGATAAAGGAATCAAACCCGCCATCCTAAAATGTAATCCTTTTTTTAGATGGAAAAAATCTTCTCCACTATTGCCATAGTGCCAAAAGAATAATTTCATTTATATGATCTGCCTTATTCGGGTCAACAAAATAAATGAGCTATAAATCAAATGAGTGGAAGCACTTTTTATCTTTCTGATAATTATGTAATGCCCCTCTCGTATTGATACACACTTTCAATAGCGATTCACTTTTTCATGCTTTCTTTTATTTATTTATTTATTTCCTTATCTCTACTTCGTTTCCCCTCATCTGCTTCTAAGTCCGTATTAAGCTCTTTTTTGTATTTCTTAGCTGATTCATCTTTACTTTCGACATCTTTTCTTTCGACATCAGTACCAGCAACACCTTCTTCGTATTCTCTTCTTTCCTCTTCTTTAGATGACATACAATTATACTGACCCGCACAAGTATATAAAAATATATAGAAATGAGCTGGAAATAAGTCTGCTAACTTACCGCGTATATTAGGAAGAACCCATTTTTTTCTTTAGCTCAAAGATCAAAGCAGATGCCATAAGCTCACGATCCGTGTGAATACCCTGTGAAACTTCGTCGTAAGTGCCGTATTTCATTTCGATATTTTTGATTTTATCTAAACTAGCATTATTGACTAGCTCAATGACGTCTTGGTAAAATCGGATTTGGTGTTGGGCTTGAGAAAAAAGGCTTTGTTTTAGCTCTTCAGCTGAGCAGCATTCCATATGTGCAAATTTTATTCCATTTGCTGCTTTTAATTCCGCAGGTAGAAGGTATTGCGAATTTGACATTGGATTTCGACAATTCTCACAAATAGACATATCTCATTAATATACTCCATATCTGAGATTTATCATACCTCTAGTTAAGACATCTGTTATATTATTGATATGATCAATTCATCTGATTACCTAACCTTTAATAGCAAAATATTCTGAATTTATGTTTGAATAATATGCATACTCAACTAATTATAATCGGATCTGGACCAGCTGGCCTAACCGCTGCTATTTATGCTGCAAGGGGAGGATTAGTGCCATTAATAATATCAGGCAATGAACCTGGAGGACAGTTGATACTTACTACTGACGTTCAAAACTTTCCTGGTTTTCCTGATGCAATAAAAGGACCCGCCTTGATGGAAAATATGCGAAAGCAAGCAGAACAATTTGGTACAAAGTTTATCGATAATGTGGTTGCTTCTGTAGATTTTTCAACAAGACCATTTAAAGTAACTGTTGGTATCGATACAGATCAGACGCAATATACTGCAGAAGCTGTTATAATTGCTACTGGGTCGTCAGCGGTTTGGCTTGGTCTAGAATCCGAGACAAGACTAAGAGGCAGAGGCGTATCTGCATGTGCTACTTGTGATGGCTTCTTTTTTAAAGGTAAAGATGTAATAGTCGTTGGAGGAGGAGAAGTAGCAATAGAGGAAGCCATATTTCTTGCAAAGCTAGTTAAAAGTGTTAAGGTTATTCATAGAAGCCATGAGCTGAGAGCTGCTAGAATAATGCAGCAAAAAGCATTCAATAATAGAAAGATTTCATTTTTTTGGAATAGTGTAGTTGAAGAAATTCTGGGTGATAAGAAGGTCGAAGGTGTTAGAATTAAGAATGTCGAAAATACCGCTGAGAAATCAAAGATAAAATGCGATGGCGTCTTTATAGCAATAGGGCATAAGCCAAATACTCAGATATTTAGAAATCAAATAGAACTTGATAAGGGCTATATCAAGAAATACGAAGGAAGCAGAACTAGCGTCGAAGGCGTTTTTGTAGCAGGAGATTCTTATGATTACGTATACAGGCAGGCGGTAACAGCAGCCGGGTCTGGCTGCAAAGCAGCAATCGATGTTATTAGATATCTTGAAGCAACAGAAAGAAAAGAAGTGTAAAAAATAAATTGTTGTTGCTGCGTCAATACTTCAGCGATTCTCCTATAAAATGATATTATAGAATATAGAATATATCATTGTCTCGGTAACAGGTAGGATTTGGTTTATTTTGTAGGAATCAAAGAAAGATTCAGTATTAGTACTGTCGGTCGTGCTTTAGTTGTAGCTATACTACGATATCCTATTTTATGCGTGAATAAAGTTGATCATCTGAAATGAGGTACGATCGCCCCATGGACTTAATCAATCTGCTTTTCGTTGTCGACAAATTGTTTTTTGTAAAATAAATGCAATAACTGAAATCCCATAGTTGAAAAGCGAATGGAGAAACAGGAAGCGATCATGAAAGCAAAAGACTTGTTCAACGATGAAAAGTGCTGGAGGACTCACGAAGTACTTGGATCTGTATGGAAAGACGCCCATCATGATGAAAAGGATCTACTGAACAGAATCATTTTGATCGCCACTGCTTTCGTTCATGACGAAAAAGATGAATCAAGTATTGCATAGCCATACCAAGCAGAGCGATGAAGAAGCTATCAAAGGCCAAGGGCTCGTACTTCCGGATGGACTTGGACGAAATAAAGAGACTGGTGTTACAAATAATTGAAAAAGGAAAGGTAAAGATGTTCACAATTTAGAGTGTTTTCGCCTTTCCATACATAGCCCATAGATCACATGCACGTAAAAGAATACGTTAGTTGGTTTTCGCAAGACGAGTACCTTAATGCCTCAAAGCAATGAAAGCGTCCCCTGGAATTCTGTTTGCAAACGTAAACGATTCGTGTATCAGGTTAGCCTTTATCTTCAATCATTTCTTTAATACCTTTTTCCAGATTACATCCATTGAGCAATACACACGAATTGGGATAGAACTAGATGATAAATTTTCTATTAGATCTGGATAAATTTGGATAAAAGTAAATTAACAGAATTTTTCTCTCATTATTATAATTCTGAATATTTAAGCTGTTTTACACTCATTGTATTATGTAAGGCTTTCCTATAGTAATATTTAGATTGATTAGTGTGCTCATTGCCACAACTGAAGGAGTGGAAAATTTCTTCTCAATTTTCTGTCTGATACTTCGTCTTGCCCCCGTCGATATTTTTCGTTGCTTAGGAAAAGTTCATGAGGTAACATTTTCGACAGTAACAAGGATGTATAATATTTATAGTTTGCCAAATCGTCCATTATTAACAAGTAATATATCTGTTGATACACTCATCTAATATATCAAAATTGAGTGACTATAGAGGCAAGGAAATAGCTCTTTTAGGAGAGACTAAAGGCAGAATTTTACAGGTATTACTCGAGGGTCCGAGAACTGCAACTGAAATTGCCGATAAATTGCAAATACAAAAGAGCGCAGTTAGAGTCCATTTGGATTCGATGCAAACAGAGCATGTAGTGAAATCATATTTTAAGATAGAACGATTTGGTAGGCCAAGAAAGATATATGAGCTGACTGAAAGTGGACGGGAATTGTTTCCAAGAAAGTATGAGCTGATTCTGTCACTTATTCTTAAAAAGATTGAGGGAATGCATGGTCATGAGCAGCTAAAAAAAATCATCGAATCTATAACAGATGATATGGCAGCTGACATAAGAGACAAAATAGAGAAAAGTAATAATTCAGGAAGCTTAGATGAATCACTGAAAATACTCAATTCAGTTTCAAATGACATGGGATTTGCATCCTCAATCATCAAAAAAGGCGAAACCTACTCGCTTCTGAGTCAGAATTGCATTGTACATAAAGCTGCATTGAAGAATCAGGATACTTTTTGTGAGGGCTTTCATAGCAGAATGATAAAGAAAACATTAAATGGAAGATCAAATGTCGATGTGCAATTAAAAGAATGCATTGCACTGGGAAATAACTACAGTAGACATTTAATAACATATAATGGTGAGCTCAAAAAGAAAAAGAAATAGCATACTGGCAATACATACCCTAACAGTCTTAATGGTTCAAAATCTTTCGGTACCGAAAGATTTGTCTAGCATATTTCCGCTTAGCTTTCATTATAGTGTCAATTTGGTTATGCAAAATCTTGTTTTGATACATCAGGAATTCATAAATTAACCAGTTATCTTCTTCATCTTCGATAATTGTTCCTAGTCTATTCATAGCAATTCTCAATGCAACAATCGATTTGTTGAATGGTTGAAGCTCACTTCTCACCTCAGTCTTATCTGAATTCTCACGATAAAGAGGATCATTTTTTACCAAGTCTCGTACCCGCGTTATGGGCAAACGTTTTTTGACTATCAAGCTCCCTAAATCTGATTGTTTCATACTGTCCTTAACTGAAAGCAGTTCTTCGGCAGAACTCGGATTCAAACTAGAGTTTTTGATAGCTTCCAATACATCATCAGGGAGGTTTAGTAAAGCGATGCGTTTTGTAATGTAGCTAGAACTCTTTCCTATTTTAGATGCTAATTCAGCTATGCTGCCCCAGCCGTTGTCACAAACATATGTCCTAAACGCGTTTGCCTCTTCCAACGGAGTAAGTGATTTTCTTTGAATATTTTCAATAAGTGAAACCTCAAACATCTGCATATCGTTTAATTGTACAACATGACAAGTGATTTGCTTCCAGCCCAATGATTTGCATGCTAAATATCTCCTACACCCTGCTATGATTTCAAAATGGTTTTCCTTTGGTCTAACAACAATGGGTTGCAATAGACCATGCTGTCTTATACAATCAGCCAAGCTCTCTTCAACAACGTCAGAAACGCGAAAGTTGTATGAAGATAATTTAATTTCGGAGAGATTTAGATCTTCAATTACACCGAAAAACCGACTACTATTGTGTACTTGAGGCATTACATCCTATATATACATTAAAACCCATATATAATACCTATTATACTAGAATGCAATGCAACGCAAGTCTGGAACAAGACACCATCTTGATTATGACTTGATTGTACGATTGCAAATGATTGCAAATGATTGCAATTCTAACATTACAATCGTATACTCAGATCTGCAACGTTTTACGGGCTACCAAATGGGACTGCCCCCGGAAAGAAAATGACCTATTGGCCTTGGTGTTTTTACATCAAAGCATCATTATATACACTATATATAGTACTAAGTGCAGTTGAGTACCTGAGTATAATTGCTAAATACCTTCGGGTTCAAATTAGTCATAACGAGCAGTGAAGAAAAAGCGAGATTTGAACACGCAATTGCCACGAAGAAAAGTTATGCTAAATAATATGGGATGCAATATGAAAATTGAACTAGGTTATCATCTAGATATAGCAAAAAGCTTTTTTGAATTGCTAGGAGGCAAACAAGATAATTTTTCAGTCGAAACTGCAAACCGAGTCAGGTCATTTGCAAACGAATTAATGGAAAAGAGAAACTATGAAAAATTTACAACGTTTGCTAGTGATTGCGATGAGATGATAATAGGGAATCACCTCCGTCTATTCTCTATATGCGAACATCACCTACTACCCTTTTATGGTGAAGTAGCCATAGGTTACATACCAAATGGAACAATTTTTGGATTATCAAAATTTCAAAGATTAGTAGATATGGTTGCATCTAAGCCACAGACACAGGAAAGACTTACAGCAGAGATAATGGAAGAAATAAAAAATAGACTTAATCCTACAGGCATAGGCGTAGTCGTGAAAGCAATACACACGTGCGTTTTTGCTAGAGGAGTACAGTCCAATAAAGCAGAATTTACTACTAATGCCATGTATGGGAGGCTCAAAGAAAGTCCTCAAACTAGAAGCGAGTTTCTTTCATCTCTATGAAAGTATATTTGCAATATTCCCACAGATAAGAACGCATTGGCTCAAACTTCAATCCAGCGTTAATGGCAACATCGGACGAATTCTCTTTCCTTTTTTATTTAATACTTGCATATACTTTTAAATCAAAATGGCTATTTTAGGTGTGCAAGCCTGCAAACGGGTGACCCGGGTTTCTGTTCCGTTCACGGACGGTCACTATTGTGGTAAAGGCGAAAGGCCAAACACAGAACTGGCTCAGCTATTCACATGGTTCACAGTTTTAAGTGAATCTTGGCCCCTTGTAGTGAAGCAAGTTCCAACACATCTGATGAGATACAAGACCTCAGGTGTGAGAATTGGCAGATGTGATGGATTACGAAATTTAACGTTATCATAGGAAATAAAGTACTCGATTCTGTTATCTAAGTCAAAAGACCTCTCTAGTCTAGCGTGATTCGATTTCATTATTTTTTTGATATGGAGATAAATTAGATTTGAAATGATTGTATTGAATGTGTGTCGGCACTTTATATTTATGACATAGGTGCACAGATTTTGTATGGTATATTACGGAACCCAATCACTTTACTAAAGTTGTTGGTGAAGGTAAACCAATCGGAGGACCATAAGAAGGATGGAAGAGTTTTATCATGTTCGTGTCGAGCATGACTGTATTTCGTAATCGTTTCGCTAGTAACTATCGTTTTATCTAGATAATGGGTATCAAATCCAATTCACGTCTTTTTATATCCTTGTATCTGTTTCTCAAAGTCATTTCCGTTATTCCTGCTGCCTGTGCAATATCAGTTTGAGTTCTTTTTTCACCAGTCTTCAGACACGCTATGTACAGAAC
>QHBN01000115.1 GCA_003176995.1 Candidatus Nitrosopolaris wilkensis | reverse complement strand
ATGTGATTATTCCTGCTACAATTATTAATTTGTTAGAAGATCTTGACCCTGATTCTTGATATGATTCTCTATCATGGTTAGGGCTGCCAGATCTCTTGAATGGATTTTTCATAAAACTTTTCTTTTAACATAATAATATCAATACTGAAGGTAATTTAATCTATGGGCATGGCTAGAGTGCTAACAAAGCTATCTTGTATATTCATAGTGAAACGTCCTTGGCGAAGTTAGATTATTGCGGTGAACGAATATAAGATTCTACCACCTGTCACATGGAAGAAGGAAGAGTTGGTGAGTATTTAAGAAAAATCACAAAATCGTCCAAATGATGAAATTATTCTCTATTGTATCAGAATATTGTCAGACTTCCTTTAATAACCCGCTAAAAGAAATGATAATATGGTAGATACAGGCAAGGAATGACTAATAGTAATCATAAAAAGAATACAGAATTTTCAGTCAGCCTAGGCTTGTTTCTAGTAATTGTTGTTATCATTACTAGTCCTTCCCTGAGACATAGCCTGTGTGATAATAGTTCGCGGTCATACGGAAGAAACCCATAGTTCTAGCAGTAGCAGAAATTATGTCGGCGGTAGTTCTTCTTTTGAACTGACACAGATTCCTTTTAAGGCAACAGATTTTCCTGGTAGCGATCAAAGCAAAATACAGGTTCACATAACAGGTGCTAAGAAAGACATCGTAGGCTCCTACCATGTAATGGGTGAATTAGCTAATAACGGAAACAGTACTATACACAACGTGATGGTGACTGCTCACTTCTACGATGCGAATAACGGGTTAGTAGGGGTTTCAACATGTTGTTATACCACTCCTACCAGCATAGAGCCATGTCATACAGCGACCTTCGATAGTTTCGTGCAAAATCAGATTAATGCGGAACCCCTGTGAGCTTCAGGTTATCCTATGGCTGGAGTGAGTTAGGTCTTCTCTATTTTTTATGTGTGATACTGTAAGAGATCTCATTTTCCCACCACAGATTTTTGAATATTCGCGATTGTTGATGATTACAATTCCTAACATTTATGGGAAATCTAAATCTGTGAAAATTTAATATATTTCGTTGTGATATTATTCTATTAGTGTTTAATATTGGCACGCAGTACTTCTCCTTCTGCTGATTGGGTTTCACATGATAAACGTAAATTGTTAAGAGAAATGACCATACTAACTTCAATCTTTGTTGGTTTGATGATCTTAGCTATAAGACCATTTGGATTTAGAACATTTCTGAATGGACTAGGGCATTATAATATATTCTCTTTATTGCTGGTAGCTTCTGCTGTTGCAGTAGTATTAGTTATGTTGCAAAGAACAGGCTTGATGTTTCCAGATGGAGCAGAAAGGGAAGAACAAACCTAACAATAAAGAAGGATGTTTTTGATTATACAGTCTCTGAACTACGCAATACTAAACTTTACACCATCTACGATCTTTCTTATCACCTTCATAATAGCTCTTACCAACAATAATTTTGGAATACAACCTCTCACATAGATTTCTACAAACCATA
>QHBN01000114.1 GCA_003176995.1 Candidatus Nitrosopolaris wilkensis | reverse complement strand
ATCTATTGTGCTACAAGCTACTCTTTATGATATCCATTCATATTTGGCATATTGATATCGAGTATGGACAAAGCATAGAAACTGGGTTTAAAATTTGACTGTCAACATAGGATCATTAAATGCGTTAACTTTGAATCCTTCGTCTTCCGAACCCTACTTAGGTAGGTAGGTAGTATTATCAAGTTCATTACCTACTAGTGATATTGTTGTTGCAGTACTATTGTTATCGCTGATCAAAATCAACTTATGTTAAACTAACACTACTGGTCCTAGTACTCAAATTATTGGTCGGCTCATGACTTCCTTTATTCGTTTTACTAACTTGTCGATCTCAACGGGTTTTTGAATAAAGCATATTAGATTTTCTTGTCCATATTGAGGTGGCTGAGGCTCTTTTAAATTGCTCTCAAATGTCTTTTTGAGCTCTTCATAATATGCTTCAAACGCGTATGCTGTGATAAAGCATACCTTAATCTTTTCATCAATCTTCCTTATTTCTGTATATAGCTCGAACCCGTTCATATTTGGCATTTTATAGTCGATAAGAGCAAGGTCGCATGAGCCCTTTTTGAAATCTGACAATGCTTCAAGAGGATCATTGAACATATCAACTTTGAAGCCATGATCCTCAAGACCAAGAGTGAAAACCGCTGTTATATCAGGTTCATCGTCTACAAGTAATATTCTATTGTGTAGACTGCTGTTAATATTATTATTATTATTATTGCTATTGTTCATCTTGCCGTTTCCCCTTGGTTTGCTTCCGCTCATGGTTCCTCTTCGCTCAAAGGTACACTAAACGTAAAGACTGCTCCCTTCGTTCCATCAGAACTACTATGATTCTCAGCCGATATCTTGCCTCCATGAGCCTCCACAATACTTTTAGAAATAAACAAACCCAAGCCAGTACCCGCTTCAGATTTTGCAGCGAATTTTGAAAATAGCCTTGAAGATATTTCTGGGTCTATCCCTTGACCCGTGTCCTTTATACTAACTAGAGCTTTGCCGTCCTTTACTTCCTCAGTAACTCTAATAGTACCTTTCTTGGTAAACTTAATTGCGTTACTTAATAGGTTGGTGATAACTTGAGTTAAACGGTTCTTATCTGCTTCTACTTCAATAATCAGATCTTGTAGTTCGTGCACTATCTCGATATCATTGTTAGTTTTTTCAAATTCGTTTCTGCAGTCTTCTATAATAGTAAGTACTGTATCGGATAATACCCTCAAGGAATAGTCGTAATTTGGGTCAACGCTCAAAACTCAAGGCCTTTACTGGGACAACGTCTAGAGCGAAACTTGGTATTCTAAAATCCACCACGTTACCTACGAGATTCCATTTCGCTTTGTCTGAACTGAATGGGTCAGATGATGATAACGCGGGAACGCATAATATTAACAGAGATGCAGTAATTAAGACTATTATGGTAATATACTTTCTTTGGATTTTTTTAATGATGTACACAGCTTCTAACTAGCATTATTGGTACTCTTCCATAAAACCGAATCGGCAAGGCTTGCTGATGGAATTGCGCTCGAGTGATTACTTTCACAGCAATTTGACTTATCGTTATCACCTTGCAACCTTTCTGGAGGTGGGTGAACATTCTCATAAATTTGTTCATTGCCTCCATCTAGTGGCATGTTCATAAGATTAGACAAACTAATTATGGTTCCCTTCATGATCAACAACTCGGACAATAGTTGCTTCAGTATTGTCGTTTACAGGTATAGTCATAAAATTTCAACCGTTACTGCATTGTAAACTTTGCTTCATCATCTTGCCCTCCTGACTTATACGACATTGTTCCTCCATTTGCTACCCTGACATAATAATCTGTATTCGGTACAAGCCCCTGACTTGGTACTTTTACATGTATTCAACATCACTTCTAATTATCGTTCAATTGTCCATAGCTGGCATGCTATGGGTATCTATCGGATTATTCTGATCGTATATGGCAAGGTCAGTTCCTGCTCATTTCAAATACCGATATCAGTTAAGAATTAAAGAAAGCTGTTAGAGATAGTAAAACACCGGCGAAGGAAAAATGATGAAAAATCTCCTAATCTTTGGTGTTATCTTAATGCTTATAGGTGGAATCGCTAGTTTATTACTCGCGATAACTCACGCTCAAGCGCAGCAGATAACACAACAACCTCCAATTACGCAACCTCAACCCCAACAACCTCAAATGCAGCAACAAATACCACAACAGCAATATCCTCTACAACAGCAGCCACCACTACA
>QHBN01000113.1 GCA_003176995.1 Candidatus Nitrosopolaris wilkensis | reverse complement strand
AAGTGTGTAAGTACAACAACTAGACTCCAAATGGCAACCTTTAGGCAGATCGAGGTCTAGATCTAATGAAAACAAAGAATATATGATTTTATTTGGAAAATGACTTGCATACGACGCTCTTAAGGGGGGGCGGGTTTTCTCCCCTCTCCACAATTTTAAGTTAAGCCGAATAACCTTCTAAGTGCTCTTTTCTTTGCTTTCCTACATTTCGTTTCGTTTGAAATTTGTTTATGACGAGTCATTTTTCTAAGACTCTACAAGTTTTCTGATAACGTCTCCCATAGATGCATTTTGTAAACTCGAGCTTAGATATACAGGTTATTGTTTAAAACAAGTACTCTGAGCAACATTAACTCAGAGTCTAAGAGGACCATTAAAGGGTAAACAAATGCCTGACTTAATCTAAAGAAGACTCGCCGAGCTTCGTAAACGTCCACACTACTCGAAATATGCCTGGGCTAATCGAGAAATCCAATAGAGTGTTGGTTACTTTTAAGAGACATTCGGAAGAAGTAGAAGTGGGGACAGAACAGGAGGCAACGATTGATACCCAGTTTTTTTAATCTGTTCGAAAAATAAGACTTCAACAGAAGTTGCTATCAAATTGGATCTTCAATCGGAGAATAGGAGGCTATATACAGGACTATTTGAAGTTAGATTGACTAAATAATCACGGAAAGCAAGGTTATTTCACTGTAAGGTCATCTTGCCGTGGATGTGGTTCTATAAGATAGCCTTTCTATTCCAACTAACTAGGCTCTACTCCTCACTGATCAGTCCTTGGATCCAGATGTCCTCGTTTCTCTCCGGCATTTTCCACTTCAACGTGTCGATGCTTGCTGGTGGTACTGCTGTTATTAGTAGAGTTGGTAAGACTGCTTGTTGAGTTGCTCGCATTAGAGTGGCCGTGATGATGATGTTTGTTTGTCTTGGAAGCGGCCAAAGTAGTTGTGGTTAAAAAAGCCGATGTTGTAATGGCGATCGCCAGAATGGCTAATACAGAAAATACTCCTATTTTTGTATTCATTGTATCGCTATATTAAAGCTATCCTTTATACGAAGTTAGTTTAATTTCATTATAACCAAGTTTGCGGCAATTTTGTCACGCGCATGGTTTCTGTTGCACATCGCAGAAGTCGGGAGGTCGATAATTGCTGTGCTATTTCTGTTCTGCGTTATTCGTTTCGCAAACGTAAGTCCATTTGCAAATAGTGGATCTTGATATACAAGAGGGCCAAAGGTTTTCAAATGATGGCAGCGATTTGTAAAGAGGTTACAATCAGAATATATTTCTAATGCAATCGGAGCCGAGATATCATGAACAGCAGAATCATAACATACGAAAATACTATGAACTGGAGTTTTAAACACACATTTGTTATTATGCGATTCTTGTTTTTGTTCATTTAGGTAACTGTACCTTAATCATAATATACTATGTTCATTACGAAAAATAATGGCTTCATCTGATGCTTCAGAGCATCGTCCACATAAACTTACAAAATTCTTCCTTACCATTTCAATATTTATTACTGGAATATCCGTATTGGCTGCTTATGCTACTACCATGGGAGCAGAATATAGCATCAAAAAAAATGATGTACAAGCTGAATCTCTAACACACTTGGTCAAATCTCAAGATTGGTGGAGTGATTATCAAGCACATAAATTAAGAGAAAAGATCTTCCAAATGGAAATAGATAATCTAAACATTACCTTGAATCAATCACCGGCAACCTCAACATCGGCAAGCCATCAACAACAGACTCTGTCGAAATACCAATCCTACCTTTCCAAGCTGCATGCTGATAAATCAATAACTGATTCAATTGCAAATCTAGGAGATAAAGCACAGACTGAACAGAAGTTATATGAACAGTCTTTGATAGCTAGCTCCCAGAATTCTAAGTTCGTAGAAGCATATGATTTTGCAACTATACTTCTAATTATTGGTGCCGGATTGGGTGGTATATCGGAAATTGCGAAGAATAAACTACTGGGATATCCAAGCCTGATTGTTGGTGGATTAGGAGTTATAGTTTTGTTACTGACCACCATTATGCCATCAATCCTATAAATCTAAATGAGATAATAAGCTGAGGCTGACTATTAACGCCGGAAGAACATGATACATAATATTTAAGATCGATATGAGAAAATCTATACTCGCCTTTATCATCATAATTACGATCACAATAGTTGCAGTTGCAGTAGGCAGATCTTGGTTTCTATCAAATAACATACCAAAGTTTAGTAGTGGATTTGTGAAAGTTGTAAATATTGCACTTATCAAGCCTACGTTCACAGCTGCAGCCTACCACAAGTCATTTTACAAGTTCTTCTTCCTCTATTCAAGTCTACCGTCACACGCACAAAAGAATATTACATCAGACCTAAATCTGCTCTCTAGCGATGTAACCAATCGAACGACAGGATCGTCATCGGCAATCTCAATTGATTGCTTAACTGGGTATCTGAAGGCTCCCAAGTCCAACATTAGTGTGTTGACTGACGCTGATGTAGATAATGTTAATTCTCTATTTTTCGTAAATGGAACTAACAAGTATGATATTCTGATACTTGGACACCAAGAATACGTGACACAATATGAATATGATAATCTAAAACATTTTGTTGCAAATGGAGGCACTTTGGTTCTCATGATGGAAACGTATTCTATGCTGAGGTGAAATACGACAGGAACACTCATACAATAACACTCGTGAAAGGGCATGGTTGGGCTTATAATGGTAGATCTGCATGGAAACGTGTAAGAGAAAGATGGGCGAATGAAACTTCCCAATGGGTAGGTAGCAACTTCCTTTGTCTTTCATGCGATGTCACATTTGCCAATAATCCGTTCCAATACATGCATCACGAGGAACAGTACCTGACAAATCCTAACGACCTAATTCTGTTGAATTACAACGCATCAATATCAAAAAAACAACTAAAAACAGCAGCTGACCATCTGATTGCGACGTACGAATTGAACTATCAAAAAGGAAAAGTAATAGCGCTAGGTATTTACTCAGACGATATAATAGCTAATAGTAAGTTTAACATGTTCTTTGATAGCTTGTTAGTGAAATATGCACCGAAGTCTCCAACATTTTCGATACATCCAATCAGTTGATTATAGAATTTCACGAAAGAATAAAAAACCAAGTCGTCATCATTGTCGTATTCTTTCTAGTGAATTTTTGTATTCTCGACCACTCGAACATATCACTAACAAAGGCCTAACAATTCCTATCATTGCAGGAAAAAAATTTTAGTCCTTGAAACAGAGTTACGCGGTCATTCGAGGTTGGTAGTAGGATTATGATACTACCCCAACACTAACTAACTTAACCTACGCCATTATTTGATTTATTGCATTCTCAAATACAGTGTACGGTTGAGCACCAATAATCTCAACTGGCCGCTTGCCATTTACCAGAAAAATAAAACTGGGTGTTGCATTAAGACCAATACTCTGTGCAAGATTGTAGTTATCGGCGACTACTCCTGCGTATTTACTAGACTCGAGACACTGAGAGAATTGGTTAATGTCTCTAATACCTACATTACTTGCGAACTGCTTCAGGCTATCTTTCGTAACCCATCCTGTATTTTCTCCCTTCCATTTGTTGTATAGCTCGTCATAGTATTGCCAGTATTTTCCCTGATCAGCAGCGCAGTAAGAGGCTTCTGAAGCTAAAGTTGAAGCTCTATCAGCTGTCAAGTCATTAATAGGGAAGTCTTTGAATAAAAACCTGACCTTGTCATTCTTTACAAAATTTGTCAGTATCAAATCCTTGGTATCTGAATGAAACCTATGACAGTATGTACATTGATAATCGCCAAATTCGACTAATGTTATAGGGGCATTATTATTTCCTAATGCAGGAGCATTTGAAATAGTGGGGGTAGATATTTTTTGAATTATTGCGCTGGCAGTTTGTGGTTGATCTTGAGTATGTTGTTGTGACGACCCAAATTTTGAGGATATAGTTCCACTCAAAATCCCTCCGATCATAATGACGGCGAATACTACACCTAAAACTATGAAGATTTTCCGCCGGCTCCATTGTGATTTCATATATTTCTTATTGTTCATAGCCAGTTCAGTACGATATCTGCGACGAGAGAGATCCTCAATGACGACACATTGATCAATTATATAATAGTTATTGAGTATATAATACGTCATTATATACTACGATTGCCTAATACGTTCGATGTCTACTCTCAATGCAAATGAAATTAGTGATGGCGATATATTTTTTGAAAGAAAGATCCGGGATGTAACGGAAGGCCTAGATCCTGCTTGTTTCAATTGGATTTATAATAAAATAGCATCAACAAACAAGGAAAATGCCATAACTATAGCAAGATATATCTTGTCAATGAAGATAGATATCAATCTATCGGACTATTACAGAAGAGATATTATAGCTATTTTAAGCAAGTTATCGATGTTTTTTGGCAACCAAAAGTCATTCAAATCCATGACTAGAGGGCGTATTTTGTCGTTTCTTGATAGTTTTCGCAAAATTGAAAGTATGGACCCAATGCACAAGTGGATTGGAACGTACAACACATACCGAATCCACTGAGATTCTTCCAATGGCTATATTTCCCAGATATCAAACAGGATAATAGGCCAAAGTCTTCGGTAATTGAGAACATTCCACAACTCAAGAGAAAAGAGAAATCTATCTACAAGCCAACCGAACATCTTTTGTAACGTATCGACATTTTGATTGGAGAACAGAAAGCAATTCTATGTATATGATGCACTTTACTGTATACTTTAGTATTGCGAAGGAACTCAATTGAATAGATATGTTATATATCATAAAATACTTTGTGCTACAAGTCTCGAATTGCAAAAACATCCTTGGGTTTGGAAGAACTACTTTGTATTCTTTTTCTTATAGCCGTGGTCGGTGGCCGCATTTATGATATCCGTCTTCGATGAGTATCATTAATTCACACAGTCTAAGAGGCTCGACTTAAAATCAGGTATCATTCTATCTAAAGTAACTGTTGACGCCATCCTCTTTCAACCAGTCGAGCCAGTTGAGGATGATTTCAAAATGTCAGTAATAGCTTGATTTTGTTGTTATGACAGAAAAGTAGTCGCGTAATGCATCGCAATCCTGTTTAATATCTAGAAATATCAGGTCTGTACAATTGTCAGCTATCAAGGGTAGATGGTGTTGTCGACCCATGCTAGATAGTCCTCCTTAGGGTCAAAAAGGTAGCAATCCCGGCAGCAACAGCAATAACAATGATACTCCAAAGAATGGAATTCCCGCTAGCACCACCAAAGATTGGAACAAAAACTTTGAATGATGCTACAATGCAACATCATTTGAATGTGAGGTTATCCTTGTAATGACTTGAAATAATCCAGTACCAGGAAACAGGAACTTGATGGAAAAAACACCATCAGGCGCCGATATATTATTGAATTTAAAGATTCTTTCCTGACCACTGCTATTCGTAACTATAACGACCCTTGCCATTAAATCTGGCAAAGATTTACTAGTTTGCAAATTTTGAATACTAAATTTCAGGTCCGTAGGCGTATCGATTATTGGCGTTGCTGGGGTATAGCTAAATAGTATTCTTACATTATTTTTCCGATCTAACCAGGATTGAGTGCCGCTGGTGCTGGACCGTCCATAAGTAAGCAAATCACTACGTTAATCAATGAGAATGTCACAAGCAAAAAGGGGATGGTCATGTTAATAGATCGTAACCCTTTTACCAATAAACTATCAAATTATATACACACTCCTATAAAGTAATCATCTAAATGTCAAGAAGCAAGACAAAATCGATACGGCATTGGTAACTAAGTAGACTATGTTAAAACTCAAATCGCTAAAGGAACCGACTTTAAAAGATGACGGTCTTAGGATTATGATATCTCGTTATGGGATTCGAGGGCAGAAAAAAGAAGACCGAGAATGGGATCAGTGGAAAGAAGAAGGATGGAAAGAGTTAGCTCCTTCACCTGTTCTACTCAGAGAATATATCAAACAGAAAAAGATAAGCTGGGATGAATACGTAGTAAAGTATACACTTGAAATCAAATACAATCCTAAAGCGTTAGAGGCATTGAGCAGATTAAAGTCGCTCATTGCCACTAGGACCGTCACAATTCTATGCCATTGTATAGATGAGACACGATGCCATAGGTCTATAATAAAACAGATGATTGACGACGATTACTAGGGAAGCAATGAAGATGTTGGCTATTTCACTGGAGATATTAAAGTATGCGTCAATTAGGTCATCCCAACCAGGTTGCTTTCTGTTGCTCCACTATTTCCTCACCAGCAACAGAGACATCTAGGGGAATTAGTTCATCATACCATTCGTTCTTTGCTCAGAATATTTTTTGTTACGTTGCCTGTTAATCAGCTAACTAACTCCTAACTTTCCTGCGCTTCCACGATAACCGAATTCATCTATGCATGAACAACTGATATATGATGAAGTAATTCTGTTCTCTGATATAAGTTAAGATTTTTGTGCTATAATCATTGAAGTAGGAAATGTGAAATGAATCTCTGTTCCAACATAATGACTGTTTACTCCTAGTATATTGTTTTGGACGTCTTCAATGAATAGCTGACGAATTTTATTTATGTCTTCTGTGTTTGGAAATGAAGCTTGTACTAGTCTTTTTAGGTCCATCTCAATTTTAAAAAAATCGGTGTTTATTATGGTCAGGCCTATCTCTTTGAACATTTCTTGTAGTTCTGCAAAAGTTAATGCTTTAATATGTGAAGGGTCACGAAGATTTTCAATATAATTATACATGCCAACATTCGCAGAAGCAGGAGTTACGTCAATTACAACTACTCTTCCTTTTCGCATACATACACGCTTCATCTCACTTAAGACTGAAGAAGGATCCACTAAATGATGGAAGCTATATCTAGTAACTACTAATGAAAAAGATGCATCGTCATAGGGTAAATGAGATACATCTCCAATTTCATATTTAATATTGTTTAGATTTTTTTCTTCCTTCAGTAAATTGGCCTCTATCATTGCTGGTGTAATGTCTATTCCAGTAATGTGATGTGCTACCCTAGCTAGCTCACAGGATAGTAATCCTGATCCACAGGCAACATCCAAGACAGGGTCTTTTTTGCTGACATCGCTTAATGTAGTCAGTCGTTTAACTGCATACTCAGCTGAATGAGCCGCATTTTGAGTAAAGGGAATTGCCTGCTTTGTGAATTGATCTATAATCAGGTTATTATGGTATTGAGAATCGTTGTCAACCAATAGAGTCCCGACCTACTTGATCTCTATCCCAATATTTAATATGTGAGATTATTTGTGTCATAAACATATGATCGGTCGGCGCAATTAAGCTCTATAAAAGATGAGATCTTTTATCGTTCTAATTTTGAGTTTGAATGATTCTTTAATGGCTGAAAAATATCTGAATATATTACAAAAACAAGTTCAAATCTACCAGGCCCTTTTATTTCAATGTCATAGCCGGAATAGTCTACAGGCGAATAATTAATTCCAATATATACAATCGTTGGCGATTCCTCATAAACGAGTATTGCGTCTTCGCAGCTACTGAAATAGCTGTACAATACAGACCTAATAGAATCAAAAATGACGACGAACGGAACGCTAACAAGTCCAAAAGGAGGATAGCCGGTGTTATAGTAGTAACGCTAACAAGAAACCCTAACAAGAAATCCCATGCTAGATGCCTCTAATAATTGACTTTAAAAATCCTAATCTAACTCTGATTTTATTTGATTCACTAAATTATTTATTTCAATAGGTTTTTTAATAAAACGACCTAAAAGCATTTCTTCTTTTGCTTTTAATGAAACTTCTTTTAATGTTTTATAATATATTTCATATGCAGTAATAACCATACTTTAACTTTAACATCTATTTTTCTTATCCTTTCATATAATCCAAATCCATCAATCTTGGGCATTTTAATATCAATTAGCAATAGATCATAGTAATCCGGCTTGAAATTTGATAATGCAATTGCTGAATCATTATACGAATCAACTTCAAATCCTGCAAGCTCCAATCCCACCTTGAAAGTAATAGTATGATCATAGTCATCGTCAACTAAAAGTATCCTCTTCATTTTTGTCTTATGAAATTTAGTTCTTTCTTCATTATCGTTGATCATAGTGGCGGCGGTAGTAGTATTGATAGCCACACTTTCTTGTCGATGATCTCGTTGAATTATCAATGGTAGACTAAATGCAAACGTTGCTCCTCTTCCAATAGAGTTATTTTCACCTTCTATCTTTCCTCCATGAGCCTCTACAATACTCTTGGAGATATACAACCCTAATCCAGTACCTGCGAAAGATTTTGTAGCAAATCTTGTAAATAACCTTGGTAGTATCCCAGGATCTATACCCGTTCCAGGATCCTTTACACTAATAACAACATCATCATTATCTTCTTTCTTTTCTGAGCTAACAGATATAGTTCCCTCTTCAGTGGATTTAACAGCATTACTTAATAGGTTATAAATAACTTGAGTTATTCTTCCTTTGTCTGCTTGTATAAAGATATCTTGGGGCTGATGGTATAGTAATTTTATTGCATATCCTTGGCTCTTCTTAGGAAGTCAATGTTTATCATTATATCATGCATAGCATTAGTTATTACATCGCTCAGATTGAATTGTTCCTTCTTCAGATCTAGAGATTGGCTTTCAATCTTTGTAACATCTAGTATATCTTCTGTAAGCCTCTGTAATCTTCTTGCGTTTCTAATAATAACATCTAGTAATTCATATAGCTCAGCATCTTTTATCTTAGACTTGAGAATCTCAGCTAGGCCAAGTATTGGTTGGATAGGATTCCTTAATTCATGAGCTGCAATACCGATAAATTCTTTTTGCATTTTATCGTGAATTTTTAATTGTTCATGTACTTTCTTTAATTGTTCATATAATTCAGATTGTCTCCATAAATTCTCAAATACTGCAGCATAAGAAAAAACCCCGGCTTTACTCTTTGAGTATGTCGATAAGCCTATTGCTTCAAAGAGAGTAGTTTTTGAATCGTCTCTTAATTCCATTACCAGCGATTCTATTCTATCAACTACCAGAATTGTGGCTTTGGTCTCTGACATTTGTTCAATGTATCTAACATCTATTATTATGTGATCAGAACAATACTGTTTTAATTGCTGTACTTTTTCTTCAATTAAACTGTTTCCCGGCACCAAAATTCTAACAATTACACTTCTCTGTCTTGCTGCTTGTATTGCTATTGGTATAGCGCCAACTTTATCTTGACTAATAAAAGCATTGGTAGTTGGAAATATCATAATATTTCTTCTTTAGCTGCCTTTACAATATCCAAATATATGTCCAGTGCTCTTGCTAAGCTTGGTATAACTTCTATATCTGCCAAGTCCGCTCTTCAATCCCGTGCTGTTTGTAGCGGTATCGGTAGTATTAATAATAGGAGACTATCCATTCTTCTGCTCCTTGTTAGCAGATTGATTACCCTCAGCACACGTCTTTAGTTATACTTTACATCTTCAAGTGAATGTAAGCATATTTCACATACTAATGAAAATTTATCTAAGCATATCTTAGGTAGCTCACAGAGTTACTAGCCGCAGATTTAGAAGAAGCTGTTGTGAGTAGTGTCGCTCAAGCAGTGTGGAATCAATCTCAAGACAAAAAACTGCCATTCGTAGAAGCCGAATATATTACATCTGGGGCATTCTTCTCAATGATGTGACTTCGCCATGATTGGCCTGCGCGATTCCCTCCTTTACTCCCAGCATTACATGGTCCTTAGAAGCAACAAGTATCCAATATCTATGGCTGTTATTTTGATCTTCTTCCTTTACCATCTGAACACGGCAGGTACGCGGTTTCCTAAGTTATTGTTTATTATTGGAATTGAGGATCCTGTTAGGTTCGACATATGGCAGCATCTTTTATCACATACTATCAAGAAAAGGTTCTAATTCTGCTGCTCCTAACACATTTATACTCATACCCACGACCACAGAAAATATCTAATATGGCCAATCATGACGCCATAACTTGCAAATGTAAGGAAATTACCACGTGCATTTCTAATAGTGAAGGACTGGCTCAACAAACGTGACACTATGTGGAAATTGGATTTTAATTCGAAACTAAAAAAGAGATAATTTGAAATCTCATAGCAGGGAAATCTACACTTTAGTCTTAATTTAAGGGAAGAGTATTTTTCTGTACTCTCTACGTACTAATCTCAAACTAGACATTAGATATGTATGGATAGAGACTATTATGCAAAAATTTCAACTATCCCAACTTAGCATAACAGATATCTTCTCGGGTTATATATGGTTATGATTATACATACTGGGTGATACTATATGCTATCTTATGGCCTGCTTACAAATTCTTCAAATGAAATATTAAGTGAGATAAATAAAATATATGACCTAAATTTTGATTATGCTGAGTTAGGTATAGAAGGACCGGAGGGTAATCCACAGATAATTAACAAGAAGAAGAATGAAATAGCAAGACTACTTCAGAAGTTCAAGCAGAAGCCTATCGGTCACACAGCATATTGGATAGATTTGTGTTCAGATTATGACTATATCAGACATGCTTGGATCCTAGAAGCCATGAGAGAAATTAGAACAGCAAGAATGGTAGGCATTGATCTAATAAATTTCCATGCCAATCTAAACGGTATGTTTTACGGAGAAAAGAGAAAGACTCTTTTGGATAATTTGGTAAAAAGTCTCAGAGAAATCGTAAGATATGCTGAAAAGTCTAAGGTACATGTGATGTTAGAAAATGTACCACTTTCAAATGGAATACATGATGTAGTTGAATTCAAATATATTATTGATAATGTTGCTTCGTTGTTTGTTCATTTAGATATTCCTCATGCCTTTACTTCCGGAGGCATGAAGTCGGTGCTAAATTACATAAATACATTTGGAGATAAAGTAACTCACATACACTGGCACGATAACCACGGAAGAAAAGATGAGCATCTTCCAATAGGTGAAGGCTTGGTAGATCACGAAAAAGCAGTCAGAGCATTAAAGGATATCAATTATGATAGAACAATTACTTTAGAAGTTTTTACGAATAGTAACGATGCTAAATCCTCCATGGATAAACTGAAAATCCTTTGGTCAAAAGAATCCTATTAATACCAAATGTTTTCGATTACTCTCAAAAAAGAAAGCAGGGTCAAATCAACTTGCTTCTAGTTCTTTGATTCTTTCGACTACCCCTTGACCTTCTTTTTCTAGTTCATCCTTGTATTCCTTTAACAATGCAACGCGTTCTTCTTTGGTAAGATAACTTCTTGCCTTTTGAAAGCCTGTTCCGCAACAACCATAACCCATACAATCATTCACCTCCTTGTTTTTCCATCCATATTGGACATCCGATATATGTGTGTTCGATGTATTTATATATATCGGATGTCCAACATATTATATTATTATATGCGAAGATTTGTTGGTGGTGATGCTTACTGTTGTGACATGAGAGGTATGTTAGGATTCTTAATTCTCTTTTTGCTGTCAAAAAAATCCATGCATGGACAGGAACTTGCAGACGAGATTGCGAAGCGAAAGGGGGAAAAACCTAGTCCCGGAACCATTTATCCAGCACTAAAAAGTCTTCGAGAAATGGGATTTATTAGTAGCGAAGAAAAAGAAGGCAAGACAATAGTCTATAGTTTGACAGAGAGGGGTAAAAATGCACTAAGAATTGCGAAACGAAGATTCATAAGAACATTTCTTGGGGTTTTCCCTTAAAACTCGCTTCTCAAATCCCCTCGCTATTTGCTTTATTATGTCTTCTATTTATCATGTCGGGCAATTATTAAACGCGGGAAGTCAAGGTCAATCCTAAACAATGTCAATAAGCATTAACCAATCGTAATATGAAGAAACGGCCTAAACAAATGCTGTAGAAGGTGCAAAAGGGATATCTCTGCTAAAAATTTGGAGGTGATGCATTGACAATACCAATATCTTTACAAGAATGGAGAGCCCTGAAATGGATATTCACCGACGAGGAGCCTGCGAAAACAGACAACCCAGTGCAATGCACGACTTGTCACCGTCACACACAGGAATACTATAGAATTTCAGGTTTGTACTTGTGCTTACGGTGTTTTGCAAAATGAACACCTGTATGTATTAGATCGTTAGAGAGAAAGTGTCATCCGAACGGCTGCACTCTCTGAGAAAGCCTCTTATACTATAAGGACAACAATATCATAATATCAGTTATTCTCCACCAAATTATATAATAGTAATGGATTGTTCAGCTTTTTATGCGAACCTTGAATTTTTCAACTTTCGCGGCTTAGAATTTTGCTGCACATACCCAGTACGCACTCTCCATTTGAATCTAATACTTGATCACCAGGACAAATACATGAGTTGCCCCCTTCTTGTATACACCGACTACAACTACAATAGCTAGTCACTGTTGTCCAAAAAATTCCTAAAACCTACAACGGGTTGGAATGTCTCCACTATCTGTGCGCCCATGTTGCCGTTTAATCTGCTAAGTAAGCCGGTTGCCGTTACTGTAGCTAGATTAGTCTTGAGTGCCATAACATACACTAGATTTTTCGATCAATCCATCCTTATTGAATTCAAACTTTTCCATTACAGACCATTATATTTTATTGTCTGGTGTCCCCTTATATTCGAGTATCACTATATGATCTTTCAAGAAATACTCTACTGGAATGAAGTGTAGATTTGGAAATTCCTTTAAGCCAAGAGAAAAATATTCTTCTAAATCTTTCTTGTTTGTGATCATTGCAGACGTTCGATTAGGATATACCAATTTTACTTTAGGACTATGGAAGAGTATCTTCTCAGAGTAATGGGAAAGAATATCTTTCAGACTATGGTCATTCCATGACTTAGTCCATCTATCGATGTGTTCTTTTGCAAAAGAATTATCAATTTCCATCGTAGACCGAAGTATGTCGTAACTATTAAAGTGCTTACACTCGATTAATACCAACTAATTTGTCTGTCAGATCATAGATTATATTCATACTTTCTTTTTCTTCGCGAACCGGTATCGTTCCAAACTGCTGAGCAGTATTCGCGCCCATCATTGTGACATTTTTATCACCTGCGGCTGCTTTTGTTTTCTCAAGGGCGCGTTCCTTTCCTTGGCCATCTTTCCTCGAACATCATGAGAAAGTACAAAACACGGCACTTGAAAGTGGGGGTTATCCCCAACGGTCCCTCTCCAATGTCGAATGTTCGTCTGCCCATCACAACTGCCCCTTGAAAGATTCATCGAGACTCTTACGGTTACTATCAGTCGTGCTGGTGAGGGGCGATGTTCCGGATCGTTTGGTTTTGCGTCGAACACCCAATCAAGTAGCCGCTCAACGTCATCGTTCGGCCCAGCGATAAAATCATCCAGCCACTTTGTTATGTCCAAAAGGATTTCGTGAAAGTTCGGAATTTCAGCAGCAATAGGGCCTTTAACGATATTCAAGAGATGAATCACTATGAAATTAAGCATACTAAACATGAATGAAAGGCACGAGCTTTTAGTCCTCGGGAAATATTTTAATTCTCAATTCGATAAATATGCAGAGAATATGTTCGAATTAGGTTTCTCTGACGTGCTTAGCATGGCACAAACAATCGGCATAGTTGGTACGATGATCTTGACTCTATATTTCTCAAAGCGGCAAATCCAAAGTCTATCACTAGATGTCGAAACAAAAGTTCTGAACGACTTGGGTGAAAAAATACACAGAATGGGTGAAATGGTGATTGAACACCCAGAGTTAGGTAGGGTAATTACAAATATTCAAGCTGAACGTTGGTCTGTAGAATTACCATTTGCTTATTATGTATTGTACATATGTTCCCACGCTTATGACATGCGAGAAAGGCATATACTTAATGATAACGAATGGACTGGCTGGTTACAATGGATGAAAAATTGTTTTCAACAAGGAACGATAAAAGAACATTGGAGAAGAATTGAATCCGAAAAATGGTTTGATCCTTCTTTCCAGAATTTCATAAATAAGGAGTTACTGACTGCTTCTTGATCAGTGAGCAAATTGAACCTTTTTAGCGGACTAATGAATTATTTTGGTTTCCTCCAGGTGATCCTGAACCCGAACCTGACTCTCTTGGCAAGGATCTTCAACGTTCAGCTGGAATAATCATAAAACAGTTTCAAGAACTATATCCTAATTTGTATTCGAAGCTACGATATGCTGAAGAGCTTAAAACCCTGACAATGGTATTGAATGCGTCACATAATGACAAAATTGATACATTGCAGAGTGGCTAGATGAGGCGCAAAAGGAAGATGATTACTACAAGTTTGATGAATTGGCGCTGAATATGTTGATAAATGCACTTGTTATGATCTTCTTGGTAAAGAAAGACAACTACGTAAATACACCATCGAAAGCAGATATACAACAATATTTTGAATGCAGTTAATAAGGAGCTAGAGAAATAGAAAATGAAAATAATCGCGAAACCCTTAAAGCGTTAATCAAAGAAGCTAAAGAAACATTGGAATTAGCACATAAGGAGTTGAATAAGAAATGACAAACAAATCAGCAAAGAAGAAGAAGAGCAAAAAGGCAGGCAAATCCACGAAATGACAACTTTACCGACAACGCGAACAGAGGCCGAATATGAGGGTAAAAATAAGTGCAACGGGTGCTCGCATAAACAGTGTGATCACAGATTCGGAAAGGACTTTTGTTTAAAACATGACTGTGATTGCCTGCAGTTCGCTAAGTCAGGTGGCCTGAAATGACTTATTTATTAAATGTAAGTGCGGAACAGAAACGAAGAAGAATACAAAAAAAACTTAATGTGACTAGGAACAGATGACTTTACCAACAGCAGCAAATCAAGAGAAATGTGATTATTGTGATAACGGAGATATAGAACTAACCAAATATGATGTCCTCACTGTTACAATGCGAGTAATATTAAATGTTGTTGTTTATGCGACTCTTGTAAACAACATCTGGGTAGATAGGAAATGACTGAAGTATTATTCACGAAGTGTGCCTGTTGCATGAAAGATTTGTCAGGTCTAAAATGTATGAAGTGTGATGTTGTAATATGAAAGTGTGCTATGACTGCTATAAGGAAATATAAGAAATGACCATCAAAACAAAACGTGTCTATGAAAATTCTGAGGCAAGCGATGGATATCGTGTAGTAGTAATGAGACATCGTCCAAGATTTCTTAAGAAAGGTAGTTACAATCGTTGGATGCAGGAATTATCTCCTAGTGCTCCATTGCTAAAGTCTTATCTAACTAGAATGATTGATTGGGATGCATTCACATCTGGTTATAATAAAGAGATGAAGAGTAACCCAGTTAGTCAACAAGCTATACGTGAGTTACGTCAGAAAAGTAAAGTTACTGACGTTACACTATTATGTCATGAGAAGGATGGAGAAAATTGTCATAGATACTTACTAAAGAATTTGATTGATCTAGAATGACTATTATTGATAATAAAGGTATCATTAACGTTAAGGCATTTCTAAAAAGTATAGATGACGAGAAAACACTCGCAACTACTATCATAACTTATAAACAATTGATGCAAGGTGTTCTTAAAGATAGAAAAGAAGTGACGATATCAGAGTTAGTATCATTAACATCGTCAATAAAATATAGAATAGAGAGCCTTCTAGAAGGTTATAAATATTATTCTAAATCTACAAATTAATTATCTACCAAGTCGGTGATATCCAGAAACTCATCCCATTGTATATTATCCTGCCAATCAGAATATTCATGACAGTATTTTCCATTGAATATCTCACCTACGTTCAGATCAATAAATCTAAAACAAATCTTACATCTTTTAAAAATCATTTAGTTATCCTCAACTACGAGCTTGTGCTTGTCACACAGTTTCACCGAAATTCCCTTATTCACTATCTTGCTTCCCTGAATCCGTTTGTATATAGATTCTTTTGCATGCGCACTTAATAGACCCTGTCATTATCAAAAAGTGATGCTGAGTTTGTCCAACTTACGAATTGTATTAACTATACACTTTCACTTAATGTTCTTCGCTTTGCTTTTATCGTCTTACAGAAAATTTCATTTATGCGAATCGTTTCGTTGATCGTTATGATTTTATGCAATTATAGCCTATACCCCATGTTTCTTAAATCGTCTAGGTCTTCATCTGTCAATGAATTATTCGGCATGTCAAACTTTGCTTTTCGTTTATCGTTTTTGTCCTTCTGAGATATTATTATAGGTGCACCTGGATTGTTATCGTGCTTCAGGGATATCTTCACTTGTTGCTGTTGTTGTTGCTGCTGTTCTTTGCTTACCGTTCTCCCGCATTCCTGGCAATTCAAATCTCCGTTAGGTTCAAGACGCATTCGTACTTTGCAGACATTGCTAGGACACCAATCACTTTTATACTCTGCTGTTTCACCAAAACCTATATAATCGATTTTATTTCTGTCTCTTTTCATTCGTTGGTACGGACTGTCATAATTATAATCGTCTATACTCAAAATGTAAAGTCCCCGTCTGATGTTGAACACATGTGCAACCCATCAAAACAATCTGAATGGCTCATTGCATTTTTGTCCAATCTTCCTTCGATATCGCTTGCGGTGTGAAGCACTATCAAAAGTTTATCGCATCTCTGGTCTATCATTAAGCAGCCATTTTCTAATGATGTACGTGTATGTCCAAGGATGGCTTTAGTTGACTTATTAAAATAACATGGATGAATTCGAAGGTTTACACGCCAATCACATTTATTATCCTTATACGAAATTAAGTCAATTATTTTGAGTTTCATCCATTTAGCTATTGAGAACCAGGATTCTGATAGTATTTAGTTATATACAAAAAAGCAGAAGAGAGAGTTTAGTACAACAATCACTTATACACGTACATAGTTACGCTTGTTATCTCACATACATAATAATGAGTAAAACTCATTATAACTAATCGTAGTACAAGTAACGAATCCATGTAAATACTTAGTCGTCTTTCAATGGATTAATTGAAACTGATTTCTGAGCGTATAGCAAAAACAACAAATTATCGTATGAAGAGAGGGATGACTTTATTTTTGATGACAGCACTTTTATTCTCTATAGTAAGCNNGATTTGTCAGAGTTACAGTTAATGGAAATACAGAGAATAACTGGGCAAGTATAACAGAATTAAGTGTTGATGGATCTTCAAGTACTCCCAACACAAATTGTATTAAGCTACCTATTAGCAGTGTCACACCGAGTGGCACCGGCGATGCTGATGATCACAGTGGTCCAGATCATGATGCCGATGACGGGCACGTACCTGCAAATGTCTTGGACAATAATCTTAACACCAGGTGGTCAAATCTAGGTGTTGGTTCATTCATTCAGGCTGATTTAGGTGGACAAAAGACTATTTGCAGTGTAGATATTGCTTGGTATAGAGGAAATCTGCGAGTAAATAACTTTGTAATATCAGTTTCAAGTGATGGCACTAGCTTCACAAATGTATTCACAGGTAAAAGCAGCGGAACAACTCTATCTGCTGAAAAGTTTAGTTTACCAACAAGCGCTACTGCCAGATTTGTCAGAGTTACAGTTAATCGAAATACAGAGAATAACTGGGCTAGTGTAACAGAATTGAGTGTTGAAGGGGCGAGTGGTGCTCAACAAAATCCGACAGCAGATAACATCGCCATTCAAACTAAAATGAATGCTCCCGCACAAATCACACTAACCGGGTTTGACCCTCGAGGAGAAATGTTAAATTTCACGGTACATTCTATGCCAAGGCATGGTAATTTAACCAGCGGTCCGACTGCGCATACGGTAACCTATACACCCCTTACAGGATTCACAGGTAACGATAGCTTTACCTATCAAGCTACCGATGGTCAAAGATTATCTAGCAACATTGCGACAGTAACTATAACAGTTAATCCAACATCACCTCCATCTAAGCCTACTGCTGATAACAAAATCGTCCAAACTAACGCGAATACATCTGTACCAATTACTCTAACTGGTACTAGCCCGATTCCAAATGATGTAAATCTAAAGTTCTCTGTGGTAGCTAATCCACATAGCGGTACACTCAGCAATCACACGACAATTCCCAATACTGTAATTTATACTCCAAACGGCAGATTCTCAGGTACAGACAGCTTTACATACAAAGCCATTGATGGTCAAAGAGTAACTAGCAACATTGCGACAGTAACTATAACAGTTAAAGCGCCACCACCACCTGCTCCGACTGTTGACAACATAAACGTCCAAACTAACAAAGGTACTCCCATAGAAATCCCTCTAAGAGCTCATGACCCGATTCCAGGAGACATGCCACGGTTCTCTGTGGTAGTAGGCCCGCAGCATGGTACAGTTACTAACAGCTCTGTCTCGAGTAGCAGATTTTATACTCCAGCCACCGGATTTATTGGCACTGATAGCTTTACCTACAAAGCCACTGATAGCCAGGGAGTAGACAGCAACATCGCCACAGTAACCATAATTGTTAGTAATGCAACTTCAGGCATCCTAGATCAATTTGGAATAAAGCAGCTCAATCCATCAAAACCAGGTGGAGAACGATGGTTCTTTAACGGCGCGACTGGTGATCCAAACAACGACCCTAGAACGGGCACACCAAACGAAGGACCACATACCACCTTTACACACAAAAATCCTGATGGTAGTTGGAACGTTCAGGCATCTCAAGTACGGTATGGTGTATTGACCTCAACTTTATTCCAGGAGAATCAAATAAAGACTCTTAATCAACAGCAAATGGCAGCTCAAGGTTTCATGTTGAGACCTAATGATTGGAAGAATGTAGAATTAACTGCGTACTTGAGAGTGGTGCATGCCACAGGTTCATCAACTAACGGTGCAGCGCACATAGAGTTTGGAGCACATGGAGCGCGGAATACTAATGGAGGAACAGTGGGTGGATTTGATAGCAGCTGTGAGGCCACTGCCTATCATTCAAATACTTACCTTACAGGAAGGGTCAAATTCGAAAAAGACCTAAAGCACACGGCTGGTTACTCTGTAGAGAGCGCGGATGCTCAGAAACAAAACGCTGTAAATACAACGGAATTCAACGGACAAAATTGGATAGGGATCAAATTAGTGGTATATGATTTCGGCAATACTTCTGTAAAAGTAGAACAATGGGTTGATGATCATTCATCGAATATTATTCAACCAGGAAATCACTGGCGTAAAGTCTTAGAAACTGTTGACCACGGACAATGGGGCCCGACACGAGGAAGTATTGGAAGTGCATGTGGCGGAGGTGAGTTTCAAATAGCTTCGTGGGGTGGACCCATTGCACTATTTAGATGGGACAACATAGACGATATGGATATCAAAAATGCAAGTGTAAGGGAGATTATCCCTCTTGCCTAAATTTTTTACTAATTGCAATTATTCAACCACTCCTTCAAACCTGTTATGCGATGACGTAAGAGTGCTGATCTCGCCTTATTCCGCATGTCTTTCTTAGATATCTAAAAAATTCAGGCGCGTCGGAGAAAACGTTCCTGATCTGCTAATCTGGTCCTTCCCGGGGCGCAATTCAAGTACACTTCACTTTTATGACACTGGCAATTCTTTGGGATATTCTAGGGGATGAATCGTTAACTTAGGGTGATGGCAGGGTGGTAACTCAAGGACATGGCCAGATGCTAACTTACTCATGACCAGCCTGGCTACTGACTCTAACCGAAAGTCCCTAAATATTGCCAGAGTCACTTTTATACTCGTTCTTCAGTTCATGTCGAGGCGATAGGTGTTTTTTTATACCACAATCATATAGAAAATAGTACTCGTAGATAGTTTTCGTGATTTATCCGGTAGCCTACCGTTCAAAAATCCATAGCCGTTCTTGATGTTTGGTGCAGCGCTGGTAATTTCTCTCTTTGTTCGAGGGATAAGGTTATTGGTTAGACCAAAATAGCCTCGTAGAGGAATCTTAACACCGAGATCAGCACGTCCGTTACCTGTCACGGATTGCTAAAACGTACTCAAAAAGTAAACAAACGTATACGAACGTTACGTCTTAAACAAGAAACGAAAGCAGAAGACTATTGCGTTCATTTTGCCAGTTCAGTAGGTCGCAGAACATGATTTTCTACTATTCATTATTCTTGCGTAAGCAAGTATTGCTGCAATAGACTTACAATCCTCAAGTTCGCCATTAATACATTTTTCGATAGCTGCAGTTAGGCTGATCCTTTTTATTCTTATATTTTCATCATCGTCTCTAGTGGCTGGATCTATTCTTTTCAAATCTCTCGCCACATACACATACATCAGCTCAGTATCATAGCCGGGTGCTAAATACATCTTCAGCATTGGATGCAGTTTTCCAGTGTAGCCAATCTCTTCCGCCATTTCCCTAAGCGCAGCCTTCCCTGGAGTTTCTCCTTTTTCTATTCTCCCTGCGGGAATTTCTAACAATGTTTTCCCCGTGGCATGCCGATACTGACTTACGAAGAGTACGTCCAAATTATCTATGATCGGAATCAGTGCTACCGAAGGTAAATGTTCGACGATTTCACTTTTGATTATTTTATCACCAAGTACGAACTTGTCGAGCCTAAGCGATACGTTACCAGAGTATATTTTCTCGGTGTGTATTACCTTTATCTTTCTCTTGTACACGGTATAGTCATTACATACTTCTGAAGCTTAAAGGTATTCAAGAGCGCTTGACTATCGGCAAAATAGGCTAGGATGCTGCATCATTCGTTGTCATGGCTAAACAGATTAGACTTATTATTTCTAAAAGGAAATTCAGCTTAACCAAAAAAGTTAATTTTATATGCCATCTGGATTGTCTGGGATATGTGAGCTATATTGACGGTGAAGGTGGCATTATCGTACCCAAATCCGTCAGACCGATTATAGATTATGAAGAAACTTTCCTCGGGACCCAAAAAGGGTCCAAAAAGCAGTTTCGATATGGTAAACTGCACATTAGAGAATACAAAGACTGCTACATTGTTCACATGGATAAAGTTGATCCAAGGAAAGATCCTTTGGGACATTTGTTGATAGATGCTCCAGAATACTTGGCGGCTACTATAGCAGGATTGGAAGCGGCAAAGCAAGCCGGCTGTACTGTGTATACAGAAAAAAAAGGAAGCAACGCTTTAGTGGATGGTCTTAAAGCAGCCTGTCTGGCTGGTACTGTCGCTGCCACGTGTTCCTACATTTTAACCAGCGTTGTCAAGCAAATAAATAGGGGCATATAGACTAAATGGAAAATCCAACACAGATTCGGAAACGTGTTAGAGACGAGTCAAAGAAGATATCTGCAACCACTCTTCAAAAAAGCCCTTCAAAAATTCAGGTTGTAAAAGTTGTATTAAAGCTATTACCATTTATAATCAATTTCAGAAAAGATCGCCGTGAGTGGGTAAAAAAAGAAGGAAAAAATGTCAACGAAAAAAAGTACCGAAAACATGCAGAGAAAGCGTTAAGAATTTTCATAGAGCTAGGTCCCTCCTATATTAAACTAGGACAATGGCTATCCACTCGAGCTGATATTTTGCCCCAACCTTATCTTGAAGTATTGGCTACATTGCAGGATGATGTCCCGCCGGCACCGTTCTCAAAAACGAGACCGATAATTGAAGAAGAGCTTGGCGAAATTGAAAAAATATTTGGGACGTTTGACACAAGAGCGCTTCATGGAGCGAGTCTTGGGCAGGTATATTTGGCAACTTATAACGGTCAGCAAGTTATTGTTAAAGTGAGCAGACCAGATATCGAAAAAGTTATTGAAAAAGATATTGCCATTCTAAAGAGCATTCTGCCGGTTGCAACGCGCTTTATCGATCCAAATTTGCGATTTTCCGCTGAAGCAATGCTCTCGCAATTTATTGAAACGATACATGAAGAAATGGATTACAGAATAGAGGCTAATAACCTAATTACAATCAAACACAATCTGAAGGGCGATCATATGGTGATCATCCCCAATGTCATTTTAGAGCGAACAACCCAACACGTCATTACCTTGCAATATATCCCTGGCATTAAGATTACTGATATCGCATTATTGGATAGGGCAGGTATTGATAGAGAAAAGCTAGTCGTTAGAGTGCATCATATATTTTTCAAAATGCTATTACAGCACAGCATCTTTCACGCTGATCCTCATCCTGGCAATATCGCGGTATCTAATGCTGGCGAAATAATTCTTTATGATTTTGGGATGGTTGGCAGACTAGAAAATGAAACTCGTCTCAAACTAATCAGATTATATCTTAGCTTACTGGAAAAAGATCCCTCCAGGGCCGTTAATGTCTTGATAGAACTCGGGACGTTGGAGCCAACTGTGAATCGTTATGTGGTCGAAAAAGCCCTCGCGCTTAGCATTCAGTCATTGCATGGTAAAGAAGTAGATCGAATGGAGGTAAGAGCATTGATGGATCTTGCAAATAAAACGCTGAGCAAATTTCCCTTTAGATTACCCAAGAATCTTGCATTATATATGCGCATGACATCAATCGTGGAAGGAATCTATCAGCATCACAACGTAAATTTGCGATTTGTTAAAGTTCTTTCACAGCTTCTAGAGCAACAAGGGCTAATAAGGGAGGCATATTTCGAGGAGTTAAAAGACTTGATTAAAAGATTTGTGAAGGGTGTTGAACAATCAATGGATCTTGCCCCAGTGCTGAAATCGTATCTCGATACACAGCAAAGTTATGGTAATAAGCGCGGAAACAGCTATAACTTTTTGGCAGCGAGTGTGTTTGCGTCGGCTCTGTTTTTAGGGTCTGCTTTAGTTATTCCTCATAACACCAATATTGCTTACGGTGGTTTTATCGCATCAGCAGGGATATTTGGTCTTGCACTGGCCGCGGTTCTGAAACAAATATTCTAGAGATCGGAGACGCCAAACGGAGTTATGATAGGTAAGACCAATCATCTCATAAACCCATGTTCTATCTGACTACATGTGACGGCTAACCTCGATTTGACTGGCTCTTTCTGTTTATAGCTAATTTGCCGCCACATCCATGTGAATCGATACGTTCAACAAGTAGCTTATGTTAATGCAGAGGCGAAATGAATCAGACCATATTGCCTGGAAATTAATTGATCCTAAATATCATTAACTGCATATTTTACTAGTTTAGGGTAGATCACCATATTGACAATAAGAACGGATCTATTGTTCGTCGGCTTAACATTGTCAAAAAGATCAGTCATTGTCCCCTCCTCAAATATCATAAAGTAGAAAAAGTATTATCAGTACTACTTAACGTTGCCTAATACTTATGCTCTCCTCGTTAGCGTCATAGTTGAGAATAAGTGCCTGTCTTCCCCACTCAACGATCCAGTCGAACTCATTTGAACTATCGCCATCGGGACTCTGCGTCGCCACATCCTGATTAGAAACAAATTCCAATACCTCATCTTTACTGATACGGCCCTTTTCGCTTCGTTTTATGAGATCAACTAATTTCTTGAATGTGTCTAAATTGATAACTATATCTCGTAACATTTTTTTTTGGACTTTTGGACTAGCTACTATGAACAAATGTCCTTGTTCAGTTATAGACACATCGCCTGCTGTTACCTGAATTAGGTCTAGCATCTCTCCTGATTCAAGTATTGGCAGAAGGTCATCTAACTCCAAACCTTGTTTAGACGCAATTCCTGCTACGTCTGATTTTCCGCCGAGATCATCTAAGATTTCCAAGAATCCGAGAAGAACGATGTAATGAACCTTTGGTATATCCAAGTTATTTTATATACTACAATAAGCTTGGCATGGCTGTGATTTAAATTTTTATTTTAGGGGCTATGATCTTAATTTTGTCAGCCGGAGCGTATATATACAAAAAGTCGAGTCGATATTGTTTTTATGCAATAAGTGTCGTTATTTGATCAGTATAGTCATAGATTGAAGTATCACGTTTCTCGCGAGGTCGTGGTATGTCTATGTGAACTTCCTTCACCACAGATGCAGGCCTGTGACTTAAAACTACTACTCTGTCTGAGAGATAGACAGCCTCCTCGACGTTATGAGATACCATTATAACTACATCTGGTGTAGTGAGACGGTTGCTCCAAACTTTCAGAATTTCTTCTCTTAGGGCCTCGGCAGTTAAGGGGTCTAGGGAAGAGAATGGTTCGTCCATAAGAAGGACCTCGGGATCAAGTACAAGTGCCCTTGCAATACCGACTCTTTGCTTCATCCCGCCAGATAATTCACGTGGGTATGCATTCTCAAAGCCTTCGAGACCCACTTCTTGGATGATATTGAGACTTTTTTTCCTTCTCTCGTCCTTTGGTATATGATTTGATTCTAGACCAAATTCTACGTTTTCAACTACTGTAAGCCAAGGAAAAAGTCCAAATGATTGGAATACCATTGCCATATGGGGATCTACTTTTCCTTTGAGGGGTTCACCCTTCAATAACACTTCCCCTGTGGTGCATGTTTCCAATCCCATTATTATCCTTAACAATGTGGATTTACCCCCGCCAGAGGGTCCAACGATAGATATGTATTCGTGATGATTTATTGATAAATTGATACCATTCAGGACTACTATTTTCTTTCCACGATCATCAACGTATTCTTTAGCTATATTTTTGAGCTCGAGCAAAGGTGTGGAGCCGCTTTCAAAAGGTTTTGGTACATTATCAAAATTCTTCATTAAAGCTGGAGTACCGTCTAAAACGTAATCGTCACCTCTTTCGTCGGAATAATTATTATTGTTGCCAGGAGGACTTTCGTTGTAGCTATCCTTAACGTGGGCATATTTGCGTGTTTTCATGCAAATGATACATTAGATCGGATATTACATTGATATATATAGACAACCATTTCCTCTAGAGAATTAATAATTTTTGACTTGAATTCACAATTGCTCTAGAAATTGAGGATTTTTTAGAAATTAAGTATTCCATGCGAGCTAGCTACTCATGCTATATTTTCTAATTACTTTTCTATAAAGCCGTCTCCACACTATTCGATTAATAGCGACAATCACCGCTATCATGACTCCAACAATCAAGAATAGCAGCACTGTGTTTCCTAAAGTGTATGCGGCTTTGTCTAAAAGAGATCCTATACCAAGCACAGAGTATGTTTTGTTTCCATATATGAGGAATTCTGCGACAATCAGGGAGTTCCATCCTCCTCCCCAACCTGTAATGCTACCAGTAATAAATGAGGGGTATAACGATGGAAACAAGACCCGTCTAATGTACTGGCCCTTGTCGGCCCTGAGTGCTTTCGCCGCTTCTTCTATATCTCCTGAAATCGACCGTACTCCGCCAATTAGGTTGAATAGAATGTACCATTGCATTCCTGTTAGTATAAGTAGAATCGAAGGAAATTCAAGTCCGCCTGGTATATACGCAACAAGGATCGCCATAAAAGGAAAGAATGCAGTAGCAGGTATGGCTGCAAAGGTCTGAAATAGAGGCATTATCCTTTCAAAATTGGGATTGTGAGCAATCTTGATGGCTACAGGTATAGTCCAAGCCAAGGTTATAAGGTAGGCTGAGGCCAACCTAAGGTATGACAATAATAGCGCTAGTGGAATTTGAGAGACAATTTTTGCACTCCGTGGATCTTTGTAAAGTGAGAGGTACATGTTGGAAAGAGCAGATAATGACTTGTAGATTACTCCGCCTTCTAGAACAATAACCAAAATCGCAGACATCGTTATAACAGATAGCGTTATACTCACAAATAATCTGAGATTTTTCTTATTGTCGAACCAATGGTGAACTGTAGGAAATATTCGAAATTCAAAGGCAGATACTAATTTTCCTAAGGTTCGTATCAACAGGTTTGATTTTATATGTATCAGCGGCCTTGGATTTATGATACGTAAGTGAATGGGTTGGAACGCAACTCTTCTCAAAAAGAGTCGAGCAATGTTGTTGTTACTATCCTGCATAATGTGATGTCTAGCAAGATCAGGAGAGGAAGTAGAATAGTCATATCTGAAGCGATTAGAATACGACTCTAGCGGTCTCCAAATGAAGAAGTCTGTTAACATTATAATTAAAATCAACACCGCAATTGCTACCAAAGCCTCTATGTACTGCCCGGAAGCAACAGACTTACTAAGTAGACTACCCAAGCCGGGAAGCGTGAAGGTATTCGAACCTACAGATATGATCTCCGCTGCTGTAAGGAAGTACCATCCGGCAGCCCAAGACAGAATGCTATTGTAAATCAATTTTGGTATACTTGCAGGCAAGTAAAGTCTTCGGAATTGCAACAATGGATTTGCTCTACATGCCTGGCTCGTTTCTATCAATTCTGGCGGGATTGAGAGGACGGATTCATAGACTGCAAATATCATGTTCCATACCATACTGGTAAAAATTAAGAAGATTGCTGCCAATTCCACTCCTATTGGACTTCCACTAAATAAAGTGATAAAAAATGCAATAGCGGCAGGAAAGAAGCCGAGTATTGGAACTGACTGTAAAATATCTATGATAGGTATAATAATTCTAGATGCTAAGGGCTTCCGCGCCGCTGTAATTCCAACAATAATAGCTACGATGAATGACAATGCTAGTGCTACGAACATCCTATAGATAGATGACATAGAATCGGTCAGCAAGTCTGTAAAACTTATCGATCCTATATTCCAAATCACAGCAGCATTCGAGCTTATGCCTTTACTTATGATGGTGGTTAAAGGTACAACTAGAACAATTACAGTTATGACAAGTGCGATGAAAATGGCTTTTTTCTTGTCCATCTTTTTACCACTTACCTCCTGCGGCACTGCAACTACCTTTTATATGATCAAGAATGTTTAATTTACAAATGGTACAAGGAAAAGGTAGTAAATAAAAAAAAGAGAGGAATGTCATGATAAATCTCCAGACTAAATGAAAAAATCAGGCACATATATTTTATCGGTGAGAAATACTTTCGATCTTGTAAAGGCCATTGAATTAGGTGACCGAAATTATGCTCGATGATATTAAATATTTCGAGATAGGTGAGAACAGTTAGTCGAAAACGACAAATACAAAAAAATGCTATATAAACGGCATAAATATAATTAATACGCTAGGATATTTAGCCCTTCATCGTGGTCAAGGTAGCTCTGCTTCAGTTACGGTCACAGAAAACTCGAGCTGAATCAATTGAACATGTTATAAGGATGCTCAGGACGCTTGGGTCGGTAGAGCCGGATATCGTATGCCTACCGGAACTATGGTATCCCAAAATAGTTAACAGCTTCGAACAGGAGTTCAAGCATATTATTGATATGGCCAAGGAACAAAATATGATTATCATATCTGGAGCCTTTCTCGAGAGAATCAATAATAACCTATACATCTCGACCCCTGTTATTTCAAGAGACGGAATGATACTAGGAAGGCAGTTCAAGATACATCCGTTTGGGGATCAAAGGAATGCTGTAAAATCTGGTACCATGATGGAGATGTTTGATGGCGGCAGCTTCAAGTTCGGAATAGGGATATGCTACGATGTTGTCTTTCCGGAAGTATCCAGGGCACTTGTGCGAAAGGGTGCAGAGATTGTCTTCTTTCCATCAAAGATAAGCAAAAAAGGAATAGAGCCTTGGCATATGTATGTGCAGGTGAGGGCATTGGAGAATAGGATTCCAGTTGCAGCGCCAAATGTTTGTGACGAAATGCACGGAGGAAAGAGCATATTAGTGGCCTTCGATTATGACAAAAAAACAGATATTGCTGTTCCGAAGCGGATCGTCGGTTCCATCAACGATCAGACACTCGTGCTAGACATTGACTTGGACCATGTTAGAAAGATCCGCGAGGCAAGATTCAACGACCTGAAGAGCAACCTTTACGATTCTCTCTAATAGGTACCTGGGCATCACGCAACCGAAAATTATTACTACGATCTCATAACGTAGTTTGCAAATATTTGACTATTTCCTCTATAGACTTCAAACTAAAAAGGCACATATCTAATCATTTGACCGTGGATCTTTTTGCGGTAAGAGAGATCTGATCTTAACTTATGCCAATAATTATGGCTCTGATGGTCTCAACCCATGCCTTCTTATTGTAATCTTCGCTCACACCTAAAAGCTTGTTAACTGTTAATCCATCGTAAAGAGATACTAGACCAACAGCGATAGCATTCGCATCTATATTTTTCCTAAAAAACCCTCTTTCGATTTGGAGGTTTACCCATTCTATTGCGGTCTCGAATATGTTCATTCTTTGTTTATACAAGGCCTTCCGTAACTCTGCATTACGCGCCGATTCCGCAATGGTCTCAAAGAAAACCCTTTCATTCGCAGTCTTTTTCTTGCGAAAGAAATCATAAAAGCGTTCTATTTCTGACACAAGGTCTTCCTTCTTAGCAAACATTGTCGATATTTGTTGTTTCGCTTCTGCCAGGTTATTTTCGCATATGGCATAGAATAAGTCTTCCTTGCTCTTAAAATGAAGATAGATTGTACCCTTGCTTAAATCTGCCGTCTTAGCAACATCATCCATCCTTGTACGATCAAATCCATATTTTGAAAAAGCATCTATCGCTGCTTTAATTATTTTTTCCCTGATTTCTATCTTGTACTGTTGAGTGACTTTTGGAGACATCTTTTACTCCTTAATTGCTGTAACATAGATACTACCAAGTTACTAATAAAGATAACTGACTGGTCAGTTACATATATTAAGAACTCTTCTCTAATAAATTCAGATGAAAACGAAGCTAGAGGACACGGGATTAGAAGATCAACCAAATTTCGATATCCTACCTAGAATTTCTGCTGAGAGACTATCAACAGTAACCAGCCAACAACAACAAATCCCAACTGAATTCAACAAAGTCCTTGTAATTGGCTTAGGTCAGCTAGGATTACCTGTAGCAAAATATGTAAGAGAAATAGGGTATGATGCTTACGGATATGACATAAGTCCAACAGCTATGAATATTGCGGAGAGAGCATCCATTAAGAAAGCTATTAATTTTAGAGAATTTGATGTTTATATTCTATGTGTTTCGACCCATAAACCAGGAGATCTATTTTCCCCACAGATAGATGGTCTGTTGTCTGTAGTTGAGAAACTTTCATTTGAAGCAAAAAATGGGGCGCTTCTATCAATAGAGAGTACTATTCCAAAGGGGACATCAAAGAAAGTATTTGAAATGCTACACCACAGATTACATGTCGTTCATGCCCCACACAGATGGTATGCTGCGGAAGAGAAAGAGCATGGAATAAATCAGCCGCGTGTTATTGGTGGAGTCTGTGATTGTTGTCTTATAGGAGGAATGCAATTTTATGGGGGGGCAACTTATCGATATCCATCCGATAATAATAATAATAATAATAATAATAATAATAATAATAATAATAATAAAATGAGTCTGGGAATCCCTATGCATCCAGTAACAGAAATTGAAATTGCTGAAGTAACCAAGGTCATTGAAAATGCACACAGATATTTACAGATAGCCTTCGCTGAGGAACTCTATTTATATTGTCAGGCAAATAACATAAACTTTCCAGAATTACGAGATGCTCTAAATACTAAATGGAATGTTAATATTTTAGAACCAAGAGAGGGAGTAGGAGGTCACTGCCTGCCAAAAGATACAAAAATGTTCTTGCAATCATCGAAGTCTGTCAGAAGCAAAATAATACTAGCAGCTACAGAAGTGGATAAAGATTATAGAATCTACAGACAGACAAGGGCACAAACAGATCTGGGCATTTAATTTGATTAACAGAAGTGTACTTCAACAGAATAAACAGGTTTTCTCAGTTGTTTCTTCAATTCATTGTAAGGAATCAATACGATAGAGTTGGCTACGATATTCGACGCAGTGATATCGCATCGACATATCCGTTCCAATCTGTATCCAGAATACCCACTCATCGTACAACCTAAAATTAACTAATACAGAAGGCGTACAACCATAATATCAGAAAGGATGTAACAAATTATTCCAGATAGGGTGTCAAACAAATCAAACATAAGATATGTATCACTGGTGATAGCAGGAGAATTAGTGATTTAGAAGAGGGGATGGATAACAGAATGGCACTAAATACGAATAATGGCAGTAATAACAACAACACTCACCCATCCAATGATGGCAATCATGACTTTGATGTCTCTTCTGATGCAACCTTAGCGGTCGAAAACCTTTCTAAGGTTTTTGAATCCGCTGCAGGCAGAGTAGTTGCTCTTAGGAGGATCAATATTACGATAAACAAAGGTGAGTTTGTATCAATAGTTGGACCTTCGGGGAGTGGCAAATCTACTTTATTAAACATTTTGGGGGCTCTAGATAAACCAAGTTTTGGTAAACTTTTCATCAGTGGGATAGATATTTTTTCATTAAGTGACAAAGAGATTGCACATATGAGGAATAATTTAATTGGTTTTATTTTTCAATCTTATAATTTGATTAATAGAACTACTGTTCGAAGAAATGTGGAGATACCTAGCATAATTGCTAGGATGAGCAGCAAAGAAAGGGCCAATCGTTCGTCGAGGCTTTTAGAAATTTTGGGCATTGCCACAAAAGCTAAATTTAAACCCGCGAGCTTAAGCGGAGGCCAACAGCAAAGAGTGGCTATTGCAAGGTCACTTATGAATAATCCAACGATAATTTTTGCCGATGAGCCTACGGGCAACCTAGATACAAAAACAGGAAACGAGGTTTTTGACCTACTTAGATTACTCTCAAGCAAATACAGAAGAACAATAATAATGGTTACTCACAACGCTGACCTTGCCAAAAAAACGGACAGATCTATATATATCAGAGATGGGCAAATCGAAAAAGAGATTCTTTATTAAATGGTTATAATCGTGGCAAAAAGCCTAAACCCGGGGCAACAGAGTCGATCTGCGATTAGAACAGAAATAGGCAATCGAATAAAAACTACAGCGATCACGACGACAAAAATTCTATCTTTCATATTTGCGGGAATCCTCTTTTTTTCTTCTATTGAAAATGCAAATATGACAGCCTACGCTCAATTATCTAGCAATATTAGCAACAATTCTACTTTCCCAAATAATGGACCAGATACCGACAGAGCTCCTGCATTTTTGGATGCATACTGGACGAATCATCTAAGCTCTGCTTCATCAACATCTAATAATAACAATTCAGTAAAGAAGGAGGTAGGTCCTGGAGACGGTGCCTCCACTTTGGCTGTAGTATTAGTGAATAGAGGACGATCAGATATCACTGGAGTTACTGGGTATCTCACTCTTCCCTCTATTGGATTCAAACCACTTCCTGGCAAGAATAATGGGACGTCTCAGTCTGTGGCAAGTGCATACTCTATTGTTAAAGCAGGAGATACATTTGTTCTTTATTTCGATATGTATGTTTTGAAGCAGGCTAAAGTTGGTGGATACTCCACTTCTCTTAGTTTGAAGTATACCAAAATAAATCAGATTGGTCAACTGATTACAACAAATACCGTACCTTTTAGACTTACTGGGAGGGTTATTTTGGATGCGGTGTCTGAAAACTCAGAGCTAATTCCAAGTACTCATAATCAATTGAGGATATTAATTCAAAACATAGGGAGTGCAAATGCAGCGGGGGCTGTTGTCACAGTTACAGGTATAACTAGTGGGAATAGCGTTACTTCTAGTAATACTCAGAGTACTAGTAGTAGCTCTAGTAATACTAACTCTGGTAATACAAACACAAGCACAACAAATTCACCATCGTCATCGTCCTCTTCCCCTTCTCCATCGTCCTCTTCTAATCCAGCAGTCAACATTGGAGCCACAGCTTTTCATATTGGTACTATACCCGTAAACGGATCAGCAGAAATAAATCCTGTAGTATATCCTACCGCTTCTTCTGGCGAAACTGTACAGAATTTAAATCTCCAAATATCCTACGGCGACGCATACGGTAACCAGCAGACATCAAATGTGCCAGTTGGATTAGTAATATTGCCAAACCCACCCCAGTCTGTCGTGAATGCTACCGCCAATAACGGGAATGCACTCATCGTACCAGCCGGTAAAATACAGGATATTGATTTTACAGTTGCTAATAGTGATAATAAGAAACCAATAACAAATGTGGTTATTTCTCTTGTTTCCCAATCAAATTCAATGAAGATTCTTGGAGATTCCAGATGGACATTCCAATCTATGTTACCTCAATCCAAGCTGAATTTGTCTACAAAAGTCTTTGCATCTTCTGATTTGATTGGAAAACCTGCCTTGTTTACATTAACTGTCGACTATGTATCAGCAGGACAATCAAAGACAGATTCTCTTAATATAGGAACGTATGTTAGTGGTAACATCAAAATACGAGTATATGATGTTGCTATTAGCTTCATAGGTGGCACTCCGAACATTATAGGAAACCTCTTAAATGAAGGGAACACGGTTGGATTGTTCACTACGGTTGAATTGGTAAAGTCTAATTCTGGTAAAAGCTTGCCCTTTGTCCCTCCATCTCAGTATCTAGGTGACCTTTCAGTCGATTCTCCTCTGCCATTTAGCATGCCACTAAATATAGACAATAGGACCTTGATCACAATTCAGCCAGGAATCTATCCTATCACACTTAGAATCACGTATAGTGATGATTTGAAAATCCCACACGTACTCCTAGTAAATAGTTCAGTCGACTTTGAGCCTAAGCATGCTCAATCAAGTAACGGCGCAGGAGGTAGTGGCGGTGGATTATCTGGCCTTGGGATCTTGGTCATAGCCGCTATTGCTGCTGTCATAGTATTTCTTTTTATACGGAGAAGGAGATCTAAATCAAAGCGTACCAAATTGCAGAGTAGCAAGGATCTAGATCCATTTTTAGATGATGTATCTCCTGCTCCTGCAGAAAAGGATCCAAGTCCGGATTTTAAGAAGAGATAAAAATAGAGAATGAGGAGGAGGCGACAAAAATATGCTGAATATTAAAGAAATTTTCATATTATCTTTTGAATCTCTATCGGATAGAAAAGTTAGATCTATTCTGACTATTCTGATGGTAATGGTAGGGAGTGCTCTTTTGGTCGCTGTAGGTGGTATTGGTGCATCTTTTACTGATGCATTTAGTAAACAGTTCAGGAATTTAGCACCCAACATACTATTCATATCTAGTTCGCAACAAGCACAAGATCAAGGTCCAGGCGGAGGCGTAGGGGGGGCAGGAACTCCACCGCCTGCACCAAAAATTACTTTAAATGCCGCAATAGTAAATAGAATACATTCACTTCCTTTCGTGAGTGATGTGATACCTACCTATAGAGCCTCGGTAACAGTACAATCTCAAAGCGAATCCAAAACTGATTCAATCTTGTCTATGGATCCTCAGAAACTTTTAGTCATTGCGCCAACTTTAGAATATTCAGATGGTTCTACATTACAGCCAAATAATCCAGCTTCAATGATTGTGGCTCAAAATGTCGCTAATCCACCAGGGGATGCGAATCCATTTTTGGTATTAGGTCAAAGTGCCAAGGTGAGTTATTCTTTTGTAGATTCTACTACAGGCCAACAAAAGGAGGAATCAAAAAATTTTATAGTCACAGGCATTATAAAAGAAACTGGTAATCCAACAATAGACGGAGCCATTGTAATCAACTTGCAAGCCGGAAATTCACTTCTACAAAAGTCTGGCAAATTTGACTCCCTCTTTGTGATTGCTCAGACAACTAACTTTGTAGATATTGTGGAGCAGGAGATAAGAAGCCTGTATGGCAATAACATAGGAATCACTACCGTGAAGGCTATTTTGAAAACCATAGAACAATTCACCGGTCAAATCAATGCATTTCTTAATAGCATTGCTATTATTTCGTTGGTCGTAGGTGCAGTTGGGATTATTACAACGCTTTATACTGCTGTTATTGAGAGAACGCGTGAGATTGGCACTTTGAAGGCGATTGGCGCACAGAACAGTGATATCTTGGCACTTTTCCTGGTTGAGGCATTATTGATTGGTATTTTTGGGGCATCAATAGGATTATTAGCTGGAATTGGATTTGGGTACGGTTTAAGTGCTACCGTAGTTCCCGGTAATGGGTCTAGTCCTCCTATCTATACAGCAAATGACATGGCTAGGGTATGGATGATTTCTGTAGGCCTTAGTATAGTTGCAGGTGTAGTCCCAGCGCTACAGGCATCACGGTTATTGCCTGTGCAAGCCTTAAGATCACAATAACGATAGAATAGATAATCCAAATAAACCTAGGTTGTGAATGAGCAAACTCGAAGGAGAGTCTGCATAAGTAGAGTGGGTTTTAATAAAATTAATATCTAGACTTTCAGTTGTTGAGATTGAATACCTTTCAATCACGCCAAACCCCAACTACCACGACTTGCAATAATGCGAAATAACAACGAACCCGGTCACCCGTAACCGTTTCATTGCTAAATATATTTATCGTGGTAAAACATTTGGAAACACAATGATCAAACACATGTTAAATGTGAAATAAAGGGATCAAAATATAGCGATAGTACACAAATGTAACTTGGCGGGGAAAATAACTGGAACTCTTATGCCAGTATCAAAGTACTGAAAAAGGGGATGTAGTTGGAAAGACAATAATGTTAACCAGTACAGTCACAATGGCATCTATGGCTTAATTACTAAATCTCAAAGATATTGCAATTATTGCTTTCATTATTATACCCTCTCTGTATATTTAAAAATACTAGTCTGCTTCGACGGATGCAGTTTCTAACAGGTTTCTGGGAGAGACTTGACTAATACATATCTGACTCCAACTTTCATAAGTTTGGTGCCCCAGTGTTAATATACCTAAATCCACTTATGTATACTCACGATATGAATAAACAAACAAACTTAACAGGTAGAAATGTTGTGTTGGTAGCATCTGCTATATTATTAGTTAGTATAGGCTTATCAACATCGCCTATTGCATCCACACACGACGCAAACGCTCAGGCGAACAGCAACATGACTGGCAGTATGACGGGAGGTAGTAGTAGTCAAAACCAAACTAATTTTGGACCAAACATCACAGGCACTGTTGCCCTAGGTCCGACAATAGCCAAAGCCATCGCTTCACAAGTTCACGTTGGTCTATCTAATGCTAGTATTATTGCAGAAAAGGCAGTGGGTCCTAACGCACATGCAGCGGCAGTCAGAATTGGCGTAGCGCATGGATTTCTAGTATATATGGCATTGGTAGTGGATAGCGGTAACAATTTCCATGGGGTTATAGTTGATGCCGGTAACGGAAAGGTTCTAGCTTCTACTCAGATGTCTATTGCAGGCATGATGCGTGGTGGTATGGGAATGATGGGACCAGGCATGATGATGGGACCAGACATGATGATGGGACCAGGCATGATGATGGGACCAGACATGATGATGGGACCAGACATGATGATGGGACCAGGCATGATGATGGGACACAACATGGGTATGGTGCATCATGGTATGATGAGTAAACCATATCCTTAACGGGAAAGATGTAGCAAACCAACACAATCAACCCATAACAATCCTTTTCTTTCTTTTTTTAAATCGGGCTAATTTTACGGCGTACAAGACAAAAAAAACAGTTATCGGTGAACACAATTCTAAAACATACTTGAAGATATCTCTACTATCTAGCATATAATAAGAATATCTAAGGACCTCTTACTATAACCGATTACGACGACGACACTAACAAATTTTTCAGACGAGGAAATTTTACTCGTTTGTTTAGAGATCTGATTAGAATGAAAAATTCTAATTCAATAGGTGCCATTATAGGGCAGCTTCTATTGTTTTCTCAAAAAAATACAACTATGTCCCTCAAGCTATGTTATCGGTATGTTGCTAGATTTTGGAATCGGAATCTTGAGCGTGATAACACCGTCTACATATTTCGCCGTCCCAATAACTTTTTCATCATCGCTGATCGAAAATGGTAACGGTACTTTTTTGTCTATGTAGTTAGGTCTCTGTCGGTAATATACGGTTCCGAGATTTTCTTCTGGCTCTCTCTTGGCGTTGATTGATAAAACATTTCCGATTATTCTTAGATTAATATCCTTCTTTGCAAATCCAGGCAGGTCAATCGTGATTATTAACTCGTTCCCATCTTCGAACATATCGATGGCTGGCATTATAAATTCATAAAATTCTTTGGACCTATTTCCTAATTCCTTCATGAACTCCTTGGCCATATACTGTGCAAAACCCATAGATTAAACTAAATGTTATTGATATAAATCCTTTCTTCCTAAATTCTAGGATTCTGTGCGCGGTACATAAATAAGTATATGCTAGCTCTAATCATCTCTTTGCTCAAAGCTACGTTCGATATTACAAAAAATAAGAAAAAGAAGAAGAAAGCCCATCTGACTTTTTATCAGCAGAATATCTACAATCTGATTTACTTTAGAAATATCATTCCCCAAGGAAGTAGATAGTGTTCTCCTCGCGGGACGATTAGTATACGTGTCACTTTATCTACGTTGCCTAGTTAATTTCTTACGATAGTCTTATAAGTTGTGTATAATGGTTGGAAATACAATGGATATGAAGGGCCGGTTTGCAGCATAACACAAGGAGGAATCACATGTTAGGTGGTTCAAAGGATCGGCACTATGTTCGAGGGAATCACCAATCAATGTCATGCTGGCTTATTATCTTAACCAATTCAGTAGTTGTAATACACATTATTCTAACATTTTCTGCAAACTTTGAGACTCTATGAATACAAATCTTTTAGAAAGAAATAAGAATAATCCCATCCTAATTCCAGATAAATCTAATTGGTGGGAATCCAAAGCCGCATTTAACTGTGCCATTCTGTGCTATGATAATAGAATTCACATGCTTTATAGAGCGATCGGCGAATATGAAAAGTATATCTCAAGAATAGGATATGCTTCGAGCACAGACGGGATTTCGTTTGATAGGTCCAAAGACGCTGCTATGGCGCCCGAAGAGGAGTATGAAAAATACGGGATCGAAGATCCACGGTTGGTAGAGATAGATCGCCAGATATTTTTAAGCTATGTGATACTTTCGGATTACGTGAGCGAGGGCCCAACAGCATCTACTGCGTTGGCAACTACTACTGATTTTAAGAATTATACAAGACTTGGCATCATAACAAGCAAAGGATCAGACAACAAAGATGTTGTTCTTTTCCCAGAAAAAACAAATCCAAAATTATCTAATGCAGAGGAAAAAGGAGGAAATACAAATAAGTACTTGTTTTTACATAGGCCAGCCAGTTGGATCGGTTCAAAATTTGGAGTAGATAGGCCCAGTATTTGGCTTGGGGAGGGTAATTCCCTTACTAAATTCGAAAAACATACTCTACTTCTGAAACCGGAGCAAGAATGGGAGGCATTAAAGATTGGAGCAGGACCTCCTCCAGTAAAAACTAAAGATGGTTGGCTGTTGATATACCACGGAAAAGATACACAGGCTGTATATAGGGCTGGCGCCGCGCTTCTTGATCTCAAGGATCCCACCAAAGTCCTCGGAAGGACAAAAAGACCTATTCTCGAACCGTTAGAGCCATATGAAAAGAATGGAGACGTAAGTAACGTGGTTTTTCCCACCGGGGCTTGCACCATCGACGGTACATTATTTGTTTATTACGGTGCAGCGGACAAAGTTTGTTGTCTGGCAACGATAGACCTCGAAACGTTGCTGGATTACATTCTAGATGAGAAACATGTCAATTGTTAGATCAATATAGATTTATGTCGCCTTCATAATTAATTTACATGACTTAACTTCACCCAACCTCGCTTATATAATAGCTTTCACAAATAGCGGACTAGTGGGGGGTGTACGACGATTAAATTTCCACCCCTCACAAGGCAATAAGCACATTTTTTTGTAAACAGAACTTTGCTTCTTTATGCTCACAAATTGGACACAAACCCGGCTGCCTATTGATATCCGTCACCGAGTTTTGTTGTCTAGATTTTGCATCCACGTTTAACCAGAGGTCATCTGAGGGTAAGCCTACAACAAAAAAGACGATGATAATTAGTAACGGAATATGTTACGTGAGTATTCGTGATACGAATATGCTACTTCGAAACATATTGTACCCGCATATTGTAAGATAAAAGAAATCCAGCGCGTCGTGGTGCCCATATCATGTCGTGCGGGGTATTAGGAACGTCTCTTGTTTAAGCGTAATGATATGCCGATGTTCATTGAATTGGGAACGGTTCTATAATCTTGCCTCTGAGGCTAGTTTGATTGTAATTTCTTCGCCATTTCCGATAGGTACTGTTACTGACTGCAGGGAAGGTTTACTGCGAACATAATTTGCATACTTCGCCATCAGAGGCCGGTAATCTTCGGGATACAACATATTGTCCGTTGCAACAATGCCCCCGTTTCTTAGCATTGGAAGAACCAAATCAAAGTATTCTCTCAAATACTCTTTGTCTGCATCGAAGAATACAAAGTCGAATAAGCCGTCTGTTTTTTTAATGTGGTTCTTGTCTTCGAAATTTTTCAATAGCTCATGAAGTATGTTCCTTGCGCTACCCTCAAGCACTTCAATCAGTCCTCTGACTCCAGCATCATCAAAATTTTTAGTGGCCCTTTCGATCTTTGAGTGATTCATATCTACAGTGATAATATGTTTCTCTTCTCCCTCTGGTCTAGTCGTACCATCCTGAATCATTGCTTCAGCAAACCACAGTGTCGAATAACCAACAGAAGTTCCTATTTCTAGAATTCTCCTGACATGCATAGCACTAAGGAGTATTTTAAAAAACATTCCAGTATCAGCTGTAATTGCAAGCATCTCGTCTTCCGGAAGAACCTTTATCTCTCCAGAACGCTCGCGTTTGGATTGTTCTCCAAGTCTGGCAAGAACCCTCTTTATATCCCCACTCACACGACTAGATAAGCTAGTATAGTCATTTAAATCCACAGGAAAACTCAAGTGTGCGCCGGTTGCTCACGGCTTGGCCTTTTCAAAAGAACGTATAGTAGAGAGAACTTCCACACTCAACTTTATAGTGTGGGCACCGGCATCGTCTGAGTTGTAATGAGACAATTGTTCAAGGAATTTTGACTTGTCTCGGCCCCGCTCGTACATGCCACCTGACTCCTTAATACAGAGTGGGAATTTTTGCATTTTCACTCCTTTAGATTTTAAATAATAAATGAAGTGTTTGTATGCCTCAACCTCATACCAGTCCCACGCCTTCTCTTCACAGCACATTATCCAGACATCTATAGTATTCTGGAAGAGAGCTTTGGAACGAAGGTCTTCAAGACTCATGATATTTCAACTCGGGTTTTCTGTATTTTGAATCTATCGTTTTAGCCTATTTATCTAGGAATTCACATACTCACAATAACAGCAGAATTTGAAAATATTACCTGATGTATGGTCAAATTCCAATATTAAATTTTTGTTGTCGCCCTCTTCGATTTTGTGCTCTCGTTGATTGTACCGAGATGAATAACTACTGGGTGAGGGAGACTTCTATGTAAACGTCATCAGGTATTTTCAATCTCATTAGCTGTCGTATTGACCTGTCATCAGCACCTAGATCTATTACTCGTCTGTGAATACGAAGTTCATATTTGTCATAAGTGTTTGTTCCTTGTCCACACGGCGATTTCCTGGTAACAACTTTCATCTTTTTAGTCGGGAGAGGATGCGGACCTTTCAACCTGATTCCATTTTTTTCTCCAATTCCTTTTATTTCTGTACATACTCCTTCAAGAGTTGATAGGTTTGTACTTGTAAGCTTTATTCGTGCTTCTTGTGGCATCTTGTTCACTTGTTATTTTTTTGACGGGTCATATTTCTCTGTAATCGATTTGACTACGCCGGCAGCGATAGTTGTGCCCATGTCTCTTAAAGCAAATCTTCCAATCTCGGGGAATTCTTTGAAGGTTTCAATCGCTAGTGGCCTTACTGGTTTTATCTTTACAATTGCGGCATCCCCAGTCTTCAAGAACTTTGGTTTTTCTTCCACCGTGCCTCCTGTTTTCGGATCAATCTTTGCGAGGAATTCTGATAGAGTTGCCGCTACTTGTGCTGTATGTGCATGCAATACTGGCGTGTATCCTGGGGCCATCGCAGTAGGATGATGGATGACAATGATTTGTGCTTCAAATTCCTTCGCCACCGTAGGAGGATTATCGGTTGGGCCAATTACATCTCCGCGCTTTATTCCCTTCTTATCTACGCCTCTGAGGTTAAAACCGATGTTGTCACCTGCCTCTGCCGAGTCCATCTGTGTGTGGTGAGTTTCGATCGACTTTACCTCTCCAGTAATCCCGGAGGGCATAACTATAACTTTATCGTTAGCCTTAACCTTACCGGTTTCCACTCTGCCAACAGGAACCGTGCCTACCCCAGTTATGGAGTACACGTCTTGAACAGGGATTCTGAGTGGTTTTCCTATAGGCTTTTCAGGAGGATCAAACATATCCAAAGCATCAACAAGAGTGGGTCCTTTGTACCACGGCATGTTTTCAGACTTCTTGATCAGGTTGTCTCCCTTCCATCCTGAGACCGGGACAAAATTTATTTTGGTTGTATTGTAGCCTACCAACTTTAACATTTTTTCGACAATCTCTTTCACCTCTTTGTACCGAGCCTCAGCATAGCCGACGTCATCCGTCTTATTGAGTGCGACAACCATCTGCCCGACCCCCAGAGTTCGTGCAAGAAACGCATGTTCTCTGGCTTGCCCACCGGGTTCGGTAGCCGCTTCTGTTTCACCTGGCTTGAGCGAGACAACTAGTATGGCTACGTCTGCCTCTGATGCGCCTGTTATCATATTCTTAATAAAGTCTCGGTGACCTGGAGCATCAATCAAAGTGTAAAAATACTTTTGCGTTTCAAACTTCTGAAAAGCGAGATCTATGGTAATACCTCTGTCCCTTTCGTCCTTAATACTGTCTAGAACCCAAGCATACTTGAAGGTATCACCTTTTCCTGTTGCTTCTGACTCCTTAGCAAATGCATCAATGGTGCGTTGTTCGATAACACCCAAATCTACCATCATATGGCCTACGATAGTTGATTTACCGTTATCGACATGACCTACAACCACTAAATTCATGTGTGGTTTTTTGCTTGCGCTCATATCGGGTAAACATTCAAAGGGGCTTTATTTGTATTTCGATAAAATTGTTTCCTAAATATTGTAACAATTATAATGATATGATGTCGATGTTAATGAAACTGCTTTTTGATGAGCTCTATAAACATGGCAATAGCAATAGATCCCACGGAATGTATTCGCAGAAAAGACAGACCGACCCGCGGGTTTCAAATCAGACTGATATGTACTAAAATAAGAGAAAACAATGCTCTCATATCTATTTATCTCTCTATTGCACTTGTCATGGAACTGATGGCAATTTAAGCGCCAATTGACCGGTTTGGTATTGTCCGCCGATAATCGTCTTCAAGTCTTACAATGTCATCTTCATTAAATCTGCCATATGATATTTCAAGAATACTGCATTGTCCTTCTATTGCTTTCACCCTATGTTTTGCACCCATTGGAATCACAATACTTTCACCTTCTTTCAAAATTATTAATTTCTCCTCTAGTTGTACCTCTGCAATCCCCTTTACGATTTTCCAGAATTCCCATCTTTCGCTGTGATACTGAAGACTAAGTCTGGAGTTCGCATTAACATATATTAGTTTGACTGTGCATTGCTGATTTTCGTGAAACTTTTCAAAGCTTCCCCAAGGTCTATCCTCGGAGTAAATGTTCATGCCAAGAAAACGTACAAAAGTAATTTAATAATTACTGCTCTATATTATTCAAACATCTACTAGTTTCTTTCAATATCACCGTTTCTTTTTTGAATTTATTTTTTTTTATTTGGACATGTATTTAGCTGAGTAGAAAATATGCTACACACAGATCATAAGTAACTTGATATAAACCAGTTGTCGTTTCATTGCACAAAAGAATGAATGAATAAATGAGTGGATGAATACGAATTTCATAGTTCATAGTTCATAGTT
>QHBN01000112.1 GCA_003176995.1 Candidatus Nitrosopolaris wilkensis | reverse complement strand
AGTTCTGTACATAGCGTGTCTGAGTACTGGTGAAAAAAGAACTCAAACTCATATTGCACAGGCAGCCGGAATAACGGAAATGACTTTGAGAAACAGATACAAGCATATAAAGACACTTGAATTGGATTTGACACCCATTTTATTTAATAGATAAATGATCACTAACCAAACAAACGAGTACAAAACACAGCATTGGTTGACTTGCACCAATATTCATCATACTCACTACGAGTAGTAACTATAATGAAAAAGCATTAATGATTCTTGGTAGATTATGGCGAGTTAATTGGTCGATTGTTGTATACAATATCTTGTGTACTTTCAATATTTGCTAACTAAACGTATCCTTTCTAACGCACCTGAACACTCCTATTTGGAATGCAAATACCATTATTTAGATCACTCGACAAAAAATGTTAGAATTTATTACTCCATTTAGAATGACAAGAGACCTATTGACCTACATTAGCTTTTTGGTTTGATACTTTTCAACAGATGCCATTCCCTGTTTATAAGTTATAATCAAGGTATCGCCTGGCTTATACGGACAATCTGGAATACCTCGGGGATGCTGGTCTGATCCTATTACACTACATATTCCTTCTGATTTGGTAACAACTTTTGCCTGATCCGTTATGTCGGTTCTAATTAAATCTTTGATTGGAAAACCAAACATTGCTTGAACACCAAAAAAAACTCCAATAATTATAATCACTACCAGCAGTGCCATTTTCTTACCAGACATACTAGAAAATAACCCTGTACCTGCATCTGGATCAGGTTGGTACGACCCAGCTAAGTAATAACCTCCAAGATCATAAAAAGGAGCTTCGTGAACGCAATATGTTCACCCTTTTGGTCAGACATACATCTTATGAGATAATCAACCTAATATCTGCTATGATTTAGATAGACTCGAGAGCCTGTTTGGCTACCACTTGGATATCTACTTAAAGACATTCACGAGAAAGGAGGGACGAACGTTCGAAAACCCTTCACCAAGGAGAATCTGCTCGCTTACCTGGCGATCTACCAGACGAACAAGATGATTAACCCGTTGTTGGTTGGCTGCGGTCGCCGAGTTAGTACGATAGGGTATGTCGAGTTCCTGGGTGAGTCTTTTAATATCTCCAGTTAGCATTTATCTTTGTCTTTTATTATCAGTTAACAGCAATTAAATAGAATTGCATTTTATTGCTCTTCACCGACTAGTTTTCTGTATAATGGTATACACGATACATACTTCAGCGTCAAAATGAGAAAGATATTTCCATTTTGTGGGATCGAGGTTTATCTCGATGAACTTACTGTTGTTTAAAAAATCGTTATGGCTTACTGAAGACAGAAGAATGTTGTAAATGGATTCGCCAACCAAAACCTGATTAGGCTTCGCGATAGAGACGATCTTTGAAGCCAAGCTTATGCTAGAACCAATAATATCTATGTGAGCCTTTTCTAAATTGTTTCCGTAAAGCACTACTAATGCATAACCATAAGTCAACCCTATTCTTACGGTGATTTCAGGTAATTCATGTGCCTTAAATACCGGGTTAATGACTTGTTTTATAATTTCTAATATTGCTTTTGAACATTTTAATGCATTTATACACGATTTCGTGCTGTCTGATTCTGCTGGAATAATACGATAACTGCATCACCTTCGTACTTGAATACATACCCACCGTAACCTAACACAGCAAGACTTATTTCTTGGGCAAAACATTGTACTAATAAAACAAATTTGTTCGCTGGTAAAGAGAGGCTCATTTCTGTGGAGTTATTGATATCTACAAACATAATTACCAGATTTGTTTTATTGTTTACATGCCTTTTGAGTAATTTTTTAGATTCTTCAGTTGACATGTTAAGCAGAATACCCTCCATTAGGGTTTTAGTAACCCTAGCACGAGTTTGCTCTAGTAAAGGTAGGTTGGTAAAATTAACCCACCGTTCTGCCATGAATAAGGATAGCTTACATTCTACTTAATATGCATTATTAACGGATTAAACACTATCAAAACAAACAACGCCTACTCGCTCAACCATGATCAGTATATACTTCCTTTCAAGGATTGGAAGCTGTTACATGACGTTGTTTTTTTATACAATTTCTTTTGCAGTGAAGATACGTGTCCGATCGATTTTCTTAAAACTGGAGTGGTTATATTATGCTAACCGTTAGGTTTATCCAATGGAGGTGCCTAATATTAGGGACACAGCTAACCTGCGAGAACAGATTTGTTGATGTACTACTGTTGCGGCAAGCATTGGCTCTGCAACAGTATCTCTCACTAACGTAATTTCTTGATGAAATTACTCATAACTATCTTGATATATGAAATGTAGGTTAGGTATATCTAACCGCTAGGTTTATCTAATAGCCATTTAGTCTTAGATCAATGGAAAGCTCATTTAAGTTAGGTGCTACAACAACAACAGCAGCATTTATCCTTGTCACGGGATTAATGTTATTTCCGGCTGCAAATCGTGGTTTTGCAATATCGGGAATGAATTTGACTCCACTAGGATCCCATCTAATCCCAGCGTCAGATTCAAATGCGCAAACTAAAGGCTTAGACTTCGTGATGGATTCAGGAGCATTCACTCCGGTCGCATTACAAGCAGGGCAATCCATGGTGAAAGAAGGAGCTCATATTCATAAGATAACATTAGTGGCTTATGAGACGAACCTTACTCTACCACAGGGTAATGTCATACGTGCAATGACATTTAACGGAACAGTTCCATCTCCTACAATCAGAGTAACACAAGGTGATTTGATAAACGTTACATTGGTAAACAATCCTCAGAACAAATTTGGTCATAGCCTCGATAACCACGCATCAATAATTAGCGCAGTACCTAATTATGGACCAGTGATGCCAGGACAGGAAAGATCGTATGCCTTTATAGCAACCCAGCCAGGTTTCTTCAAATACCATTGTGAAGGCATCGCAGTTCTTACAATGGATATGCACGTGTTCTCTGGTATGGCTGGAGGCGTTATAGTTGACCCAACAACTGGATATACTGGTTATAAATACGCGACCTACAATGATAACGGCACTAAAATCAACGAGACGGTTAGTCCGAATGCAAAAGAAGTAGTTTATGTATTCTCTGAATGGTACCTTGACAAAAACGGTAACTATAACCAATCTGCCATGTTCAACCACAATCCAACATACTACACAATTAATGGTGTTCCATTCGGATATGATCCAGTAATCACAAAAACAAAGGGTGCTATGCCTTTACATTTCAAACAAGGCGACCACGTAAGGTTCTTTTTACTAAATGTTGGAGATGCAATGGTTAACTTCCATATAGTAGGAGAACAGCTAGATAGAGTAATCTCTGGCCAAGTAGTACAAGACTGGGGCAAACAGACATACCTGCTTGGTGGATCCAATGATGTAATAATAGATGTAGTGTTCAACAAGGCAGGTGCATTTGCTCCTGTCAACCACGACTACGCTGCTCTATTCAAAGGCCAAGCAAGTATTGTTGTGGTAGATGGTCCAGATGGTCAACCCGGTAAAACATTAGGTCTTAAAGACTACAATAATCCTTCAAATGCTATTCCACCCCTGGGCAAGAACAGTATACCTGTACAAACCAAACCATATCAACTAGGGACACCACTTGTACTGACTAGCAGCCAGATAGGAGCTCTAAAAGTCTGCAAGGCTGAAACATGCCCGTGAGCGGCATCAGCCCACCCATCTTTTCTTTATTTTGACAATTCATGCATCCGTTTTTGTTCTTACTCATCGAAGAGCTATTCTGAAGATATGAGTGATCATTTTTAGTGGTATTCTTAACCTAGATCTTAATGGATCGATGACCTCAAGGTTATCTTTTACATTTTTCGCCAGTTATAGACGCCCTTAGTCTATCCGTTGTTTTCCTGAAGATAGGCTTTCAGTATCCTGTACCTGGCCCACTAAGGTTAAAGATCCCCCAAATTTTTAGTAGTCCAACATATTCTTTTTCGTGGATAGAACCTTATATAGAAACGCAGTGAATATAGCGAAGGCTTTTACATATGTCGATTTAAATATTCGTGCTGGTAAACATGAAGTAAGTATTAATGGTATTGGGCAGATATTTGATACTTCGTCATCTCTTTTGTAATTGGCTTAATTCTCGACGTAGGTACCTATTTTATGAGCGAATCTATTGACATATATTGTCATGCGTTATCCTCACGAATTTGTTGGAGTATTAGCTTCAACAAGGATTTATCTTTACGCCGCCGTTGATATCAATAACTTCAGAGGGTCGTTGGAGAGAGTGCAGGGGGTAACACTACCGAATAAATATATAATCGTATGAGACTAAGATACCAATTAGTGTAAAAGGCAAAAGGATTTAGGATCGCGCTTACTCTGTAATACATCTTTACTTTACTTTACTAGGCACGTTCTAACTACTGATATCGTAGTTCTAATGACGCGGCTATAGTAGCATGAATGGATTTTGGGCGTCCTAGGCAGCGGTATCAAGTGTTTACTTCTGCATTGAACTCATTAACAGAAACATCAATGCCGCTGTTGCAAATTCCTATATTTGAAGGCCTTTCATTATTTAAAAGCAGTAAAATTAGAAATTTTATCCTTAGAACTAGGGTAAAATATCTTAACATTTTAAGGTGACGCATGTCCTATGGAAAAGGGTAATAGATATTATCTCAAGAACATCCTTCAACATCTTTGCATCATACTATATAGAAAGTGCAAGGAAATTGTCTAGTAATTGAACTTATTAGATATATCTAAGCATTAGATTTATTTAAGGTTCGAAACAAGAATGAATAATGTCTCTCGTCAGCAAGAATACGGCGACGGTGCCTGATTCAAAGATTGCTATGCAAAACGTCAACCAATTGTTAGTGAGAATAAACGGGACCCTGCCAGAACTTTCGACTTTAGGTGATGAGGAAAAATCCGAAAGGGCAGCAGAAGTAAAGAAAATGGAGTTTGCAGGCAATACGTCATGTTCTGTACTTACAATAAATCCCTCTACCGATAGTAAAAACGAAATATTTCATGTTCTAGTTGATATAGGTGAGGGCGTGGTCACGAGTCTAGAAAAATGTGAGGCTGATATCGCATCTATCTGGCCGTTAGCAAAGTTATCTGATATCCCTAATGCTGTGTTAATAACACACTCACATGACGACCATATAAATGACCTACCTGTCCTCCTGAACAAAGTAAATGGATCTGATAAGTTGAACATATACTGTACCGAGGAATGCCACAACCAAATTATGAACAAGTTTCCGCAGATTGTGGGATCACGCTCGGCTGTTTCGTTTAAGGCAATACAACCAAGTGAATCTTTTGAACTTGGGCAATTCTCTGTAACAGCTGTTCTAGCAGATCACGGCGAGAATTCACCTCCGGGCTCTGTTATCTATATCATTAGAATTCAAGACAGAAAGATCATTTGCGGATGGGACTTTCTCTCGTTACCGAATGTAGACGAGAAAATATTCTGGAGCCCAGATCTTTTAATCTTGGGTACTCAAAGCTACAATCCTCATCCCGAAGAGACTGGTATGATTTCAGTAACTGAAGCATATCAGCTTGTAAGAAGATGGAATGCAAAGGAGTGCTATTTAGTACATTACAGAGGATTGATGGATTTTGAGGAGGGCAAAAATCAATGGTTCAGAGGTCCGGTTAAATCAATGACGAGTGCTGAGCTCCAAACAAATGTAGATTCTCATCTTGGAATTAGCGGAGATAATGGAAGGTTTAGGATAACGGTCGCACAAGAAGGCATGATTTGGACTCCCGATGAGACTCGAAGTCATTCATATGATGAAAATATTCCCATTGGAAATATCATTGAAATTGAAGCTCTTCAGCAATATATCTTTAAGATAGAGAAAGAAACCATAGAAGACAAGCTAAAAGTCACCATAGAAGATAGGATTGACAGATACACCCTACGATTTGACAGGCCAAGGAGGGATAAGAATAATAATCAACTTATTCATGCTGCCGCAGAAAAGGGGATGCTTGCAAAAGGGCCTGAATTAACAATGGAGCTAGTTACCCCTGAGTCTAAGGAAAAAGAACCTACTGCACTTAAAATAAGAGCACCTAAAGGCAAAAAGTACGCATTTCGTGATGATATTCTGATAAATGACATAGATGCTAGAAGACTAAAGAAATACTTTCAAGAGAACTTCGCTCCAAGTGCGAATTAGTTAACGATGGGAAACAATTCTACCATTAAAAAATTCATCGTATTGGTAAATTCGAAGCTCTCGTTACGGTTGGCAATATATATGCACGCAATATATATATCTAATAATTAGAGATAGTTATACGACAGACGTACTAGAATATGAAAGCAGTATATATCGTAAATGACTCAAAAGTAGCAAAGGTGCTCATTGATCCGATGCGAAGGGCAATACTAAATTTGCTCAGCCAGAAGCCGATGACTCAGGCTCAGCTGGCAGATGAGCTGGGATTGAGTGGTGCATCTATTAATTATCATATAAAAATACTCAGATCAAAAAAGCTCGTTGTTGTAGCCAAGAGAGAGTTTGAAATGCACCGACTACAACAGATATTCTTTTTAGCAGCAGCATATGTTTTCGTCTATGATCTAGACTCATTACCAAAGCATATAGCTCGTTACTTTTTTCCGGTTAGTCTTGAAAGAGCAAGGACAATAATCTCCTTGCTCATGTTAAATGATCATATCAACATTGACCAAAGCCCAAACATATCTATTAGCTTTTCTGACCAACTGTCTCGTCACCTTATAAAGGTGGCCAAATCGTACGAAGATAAGGAGGTTAACTATGCTCATGAGAAGATAATATATGAAATATACACAAAAGCTATATCCAAGCTACTCGATAAGAATAAAGATTTGTTAGTTACTAACAAGATAGCAGTGAATATACATAGTAAATAATTAACTTCAGAAGAGTTATTACAAAAGTGAACTGATTACAGAATCTCTACTAGAGGACAAAGCCATAATTTAGTGAGAATGGCCTGATATATTAGATATATCGAACCGTTAGGTTTATCTGACCCTTTAGGTCAAAAACGGATGTTGGTGCATCGGTGGTCTACTGGGAGGCCGAAAATACAGAGACGACCTCGAATATTCTTGGTATCTAGTTCATGCTTTATAGTCATGCTCATGCTTGTATCCCCTGTAGAGTATTATTTCTTCAATCAAAAAGCATACGGAGATGGTTTGAGTCAAGAAAATCTACCACCGGCAACTGTAGGAAACAGACAAGCAAGTCTTTATCTTAAGGTAAACCCGCCTGTTTTGACGACTGGGGCCGCACAGAACGCATATATGCAGTTTAGGTTATTTGATGCAAACAACAATCAGACCATCCAACATGTTAACTATCAAATAACAGTAACAAGGGGAACTTCGTCATCAACGCGTGAAAAGCCTCTATTGCTTGATTTCTTTCATGCACACAATGGACTACTAACATTAAAGATAGAGCCACGTACTGGTTCGCTCACTATTTTTGGAGAACAGGATCCCTTCCTGCAAGCTTGGGTGGCTGATCCTGGCGGTAATATACT
>QHBN01000111.1 GCA_003176995.1 Candidatus Nitrosopolaris wilkensis | reverse complement strand
GCTGCTTTATCTTGCGACAGGGGTTCGGATTGCGCGTTTGTCTTGTTTTCATTCTCTAAAGTGGTCTCTACCAGTAATTTAGGAGTAGTATTCTCAATAGAAACGTTTTTGGGTTCTCCAGTAGTATGTTCCTCCTTTTCCTGTATTGAACTCGTCATATCTACATTTTTGACACCCGGTGTTGATGTTTGATAACTGGATGGTTGGGCGCTTTGTGACGGAGTTGGCGCTTGAACTGGTGTTTTATACTGCTTTCTTGTTTTAATTGGTTCTGGTTGCTGTCCGCTGATCTCGACCTCTCGTCGTTCTGCTTCGATAACTCGTGCTTGGGTGCCGCTTATCTCTTCTGCCGACGGCCTCAGGTGTTTCCCCTGCGGGAGTGGATCATCTCTTTTGAACTTGTACTTTGACAGAGTCTCTCTTTTATCAATAATTACTGAATTACCAGATATAGATATTATTGACTTTGGAATATCAAACCTCAGATTCCCGTCAAACTCACTAAAAACTACGATTAAGTCTTCTGTGTCCTTAGCTACATATCCAATGAGATTCTGACTGATAATATTATTATTTTCATCATTTGAAACCGTAACTACGGCTTTCCTAAATAGATCTTTAGTCAACTCTTGGGTATCCTAAATCAGAACAGCTGTATATCTCCGACATGATATAATATGAAGCAAGCAAGCATAAATATATTCTTGGACAGCCTAAAGTCCAAGCATACCAAGGAGCAGTATCAAATCCATTGGGATAGATACTGGCGGTATTTGCAGGTGGACTAGTGGCACTAAGATGGTACAAAAGTAAAAGACCCGAATATAGAAAGCGGGTCAGAAAGATCATAGAACAAGACATTAAAGAGGCCGTGTCTGAACAATTAGCCTAACTATCTCCTAGTTTGCATTGCACTCTGTCTAGCAGTAACAGTTACAGTTGTAATCGGAATCGTTATCAGATTTTGTTTTTTCATTTATTGATCGCTTGTCTCAAACCGCAATGCGGCATCATATCCAAAACAATACGCGCTGGTATCGTTATACTGGCAGATAAAACGATGGTTTAGATCGTCGGCGAACATATTCCAATCATTTATTCCTTGATTATGTCCTTGTTGATAAGAGTACGTATACGACACTAAATATCATCGAAATCGCGCCCAAAAATATTGTTGTCATTCAATCGCCACAAAATCGAGGATTAAGCCTTCCTGAGCAATGGTCTGAATCGCATGTATTGCATTGACCGCGCCTAAAATTATTACTATGGCTGGAAGCACTGCAAAGATGGCTTTATTCATTATGATGATTTGCAAATCTTTTATCTCCTTTTCAAGATCCTCAGTATTGCCCTTAGTTTGTCCCATCATTGACTTACCTCCTGCATTGCTTTTACATATCGCAAAACGCCAAATGCTACAATACCACCTGTCAGTATCCAAAACCATGTACCTCCTTCGTTAAATATTTGTAAGGCGATCCCAAGAAATGTGGGTTTGGCTGAATAGACTATTACTTTAGGTGGTATACCACTGCTAGTGCTTACCGTAAGTAATGTTTGACCTGATGGAATTGTTGATTGTGGTATATTGTTAAGTTTTATAGTTAAAACAGCTCCTAATACTGCAGATGGTATAATTATGACTGCTAAAGCAATCCACAATTGTTCTGTCACGGTTGTTCACCTTGATTTCCTTCCTGTCCTTGACTACCACTTTGTATGATTTTACATGATATCGCTATCCAGGTATGAACTGCTTGATTCTGTTTCCGATCTTGTTGCTGTGTCTGCGTCTGATAGGTTTGACCGTGTAAACTATTCCAAGTGCTAATGTATCCGTCACTCCATGCATTACAATATGTCGAGGTATGTTGACCATCAATGGTGTGAGCGCCAGTTGGATCACATGCAGGATTAAACTTTAGCTCGGTTCTCGCTGCATTCCTGCCATCATTGAATCCATCCCTAGATCTTTTCGAGTCACTTTCTGCGTAGACACTTGGTATCGCTAGTATCAAAATAGGATGAGTATTGCTATTGCTGGTAATTTCAAATCCCTATCCGCAAGTGTTTAGTAGTAACCTTTTTCTTGCCTTTCCTTGTTTATTTGGTTTTTCTTCAAATATTCATCTAGAATTTCATTTGGGGTCATACCAAGTTCGATTGATGTTTGAACAAGGAAATGCCATAGGTCGATCACCTCCTCTATTGCTCGAGTCTGATCAAATTTAGTAGGCTTCTTCCACCATTTCCAGTTGGTAAGTCTTTGAAGCTCTATAGCCTCGTGGACCATTGCAGTTGCAAGTAAAGATATTCGTTCCTCTTTTACCGGCGGGTAGCGCGTCGAATTGGTAATCTGCGCCAATTCTTTTTGAAGTTTGAATATAATTTCAAGTGCATCCATATCCTATCAGCTTGCTATATTAGATGTGACTTAGGTTATAATATTAAAAAGGTATAGCCAAACTCAAGACGACTTCTTGAAACCAATGATAACTCTTATCGATGTGATTTAAATTTATTTTCTTATTATCCCACGACTTGTATAAGCACAATTTTTGTACATATTAAGCCAACACTGACGTGAAGAACATTTTGCTGGATCCCTTCTAGTCGCACAGGCTATTCAATTCTGTTACTATAAGAGTGGCAGATAGGTAGTGCTCAGATAAGAGCGCTCAAGCCAAAGTGCATCGACTAAACTGCATATATCTCTAGTTGCCAAAAAAGTTTTGGTTTGCAGAGATACTCGTAGTGTAAGATTTTCCTTATCTTCAACTGTCCGTGCTTCGTATTGTCATATGATCGATGTAAATCAGAGATCTATCAGATGCCGATAAGGTACTTCACTCTTCCTTACGGCCAGATCCCCCTCCGTAACCCACTGGTAAACTACTCTCTTATCCGGCCTAGACCTGGCAGGGTCAGATTCGTTGACAAAGGGCTTTTTTCTTCTCTCTCTAGGTTTAGGTATTCTCTCGACATTTTCATCATCAGCCGCTTACGCAATTTTAAAAACGTATCAATATCTCCATGGATTATCATTCTAGATTGCATAAGTAGTTCCTTCAGAATCCAGTCATCGTTCACACTATTTACTATATCATGAAAATTTAATACCGTAGACTTCATGACGGCAGTTGATTTTCGGAGGGGCTTTGTCAATCAGATAAAGTTCTTTTTCATGAGACACGTTCTCTGATGTGGACATTGCCCATTATGGTCATTAAGATCACTACTTCTCGCTCTGGATGTTTTGGGGAAGACGTAGGAGCTGTATTCTCTTCGTAACAAACTCCTGGATCCTCCCAATACGCGCTGCCAATTCAGTTATTTCTCCCCAGCCTCGACCTTCACCGTATTGATTAAATGCAATGGCTTCTTTAATAGAATTCATCGTCTCGTGATGCACGTTTTCAACAAGAAATACCCTAACATCAGCAATGAAGGACATTAAAAAATTAACCAATCGAGAAGTAAATCTTGCTATTGTCGAACTTGTTACTGCGCTGATTAGAGACGCACCTGTAAACCCGACGAGAATATTTCTATTAATTAAAAGATACTCTTCGTGCTTTAGTGATCTTGTAACTTGTCCGTTTTTGTTGTCTTCGTCACATTAAATGATTCAGCAAATCTGGCTGAATTTGATAGTATTATTTTTCTAGCAGAAGGCACAGACATACACGGCTATGCAAATATGAAGGAATTTCTGAATTACCGATCAGTTGCAATTTGTTTACAATATTCTTCAGTTTGCAACTTTTCCATTTGCCCTCTATGTAAATATAGAATTCCTTTCTCTTTACTCGGAAGCGACTTATCAATTTGGAGAGAGTATAAGAGTTATAAATTCTGTGCTCTTTATGGTTTCCGCGAATACTCCTGTCGATGTAAGGTATTGTTAAAACGACTCTACCGCTCTTCTTTAAGATACGGAAAATCTCCGAAAGCGCCTTTACGTCACCTAGCACGTCGTACTCTCCGACGATATAATGGCTTGACTGAATTCCAATATGCTCAACGGTGCTGATACAAATTATTTTATCAAACACCTCGTCGCGAAACCCCATGAACCTGGCATCCATTCTTATAAATAGATGACGTGACTCATCTTTCTCTTCTTTAAACGCCTGCGGTAGTCCTCTGGCGACGTCGATGCCAAACACATCCCAATTTTTATTTTTCCCGCATTTGCTGAGTGCCTTTGTCAGAGCAGACTGTTCTGATCCAACATCGAGTATCTTCATGTTGCTCCTAGACGGCAGTAAATTTCTCGCGAGAAAACCATACTCAACTACTCTCTCCGATAGAACGCCGGCAAGTAACTCATCCAGATCTAATCTGTCGATATCTCTGTGAGTTGTGTTAAGAGACGAATGTTCTGACACTAAAGAGTATATTGGAATGCTTAGCCCTGTTCGGAAGTTCTTGCGGTGGCATTCAACACGAATTATTTTTTTTTGTTGAAGATAAGCAATTGTCTTTGTTATTTCAGCCATTTTCGCATTTTCGATTTGGCTATGAAGTAAATATCCATCTGCAAAAACTCTTTTTTTTAATACAGAAATAATCTATGGAATGGCAATAAAAAAAGATATCAAACGTAAACTAATGTATTACTGAAGGTGCGACTACAACGGGCAGCTTTTTCAAGAAACTATCAGTTTAAAGAGGGGGTGCTAATAATTTAACATCAGATTTAGTTTAAGATACTAAATCCAAAGTCATCTTCGGAGTTAAAGTGTGCGTTTTATAATCATGATTCCCGGTATTGGGTTTCGAGAAGTGAGATGAAATATTACCTTAGTAAATGCTCTGGTAATGTAAAAAGTGCCCCGGATTCAATCTCACTATATCAGTGACGCACTGAATATCAAAGACTGAAAATTCTTCTTGACTGGGGTACGTACTACACTAGTCTGATACTATACATACTACCTACGCGCACTATCTACATATCTCTAACGTAACTTTTCTAGTTCACTGTCATCACGATAATTTTCAGGGTCTAGTCTGAATCCTTGTGTGTGATCGTATGGGACGTCGCTTAGTTTCAAATAATATTCTAGATTTCTTTTTTTAAGCTGTTTTGAAATCCAGAGTACAAATTGCTGTTCAACCATATTTCCCTCTTCTTTTCGTATGTCGGGATGGACTTCAAGTAGGCGTTCCACAAACTCCGGATCGAAATAAAGTTGAAAGAAATCCCAGCCAAGAGCACTACCATTAGAGGAACATTCGAAATTATTCTTCGTGTGAACTCCCCATTCAAGTTCTCCAATATAGTCCATTATCGTTTCTCTTTCTTTATCAAATTTTATGCATGAACCAGAAATCACTATCATCGGCGGCTTCAGAGATCGTATTCTCTTCAATTCACCAATTTCCTCGGATAGTGCATATGCATCATCAGCATTGTATTATTGTCGCGGGATATTTTTATCATATGGCTTACAATGGAGCCTTACTTATATAACTGTAATAGTAACCTAGGAGGTACAGATTTCAGTATTTCATAGTTGGTAATGTATTACTAACTTAGCAAATATAAGGTTATCAACTGTAAAGCTTTTCGTAGTACCGACCCGCGACATAATCACGTTCGGTTAAGGTAGTGGTTTTTTACTCGAAAATCGGAGACTAAGCCCTTTATACATACCCGAAGTAAAAACAGTGCAATGTGAGAGGAGGAACAGAAGAATGAGTGTTGCCAAGCACTATGAAAATTAGTTATCACCGTCCATCAGAAAACTAAATGGTGGATCTATTTAAGTGGGAGTGAATTAGTGTGGAGGAACATATTTCAGTGATCTAATTGATTTTTTATTTTGAAGTTGCGTTTGTAAACCGATTGGTATAGACATTAATCCATTCAGCGCTCATAGTACTACTGAAGACACTGCATTCGGTTAAGATTACATCTATGTTGTTAGTTTGAGTTGCCCGTCAGAGGTGAATACTCGTAGCTAAGGGTTATGAGGCGTAGGTCATTATCTGCTGCAAAAATCCCATATCTAACTAACCGTGAAAATAAAACCAAAGAGAGAATAATCAAGTATGAGTTGGGAAATTCCATTAAGGCAGTGAAGGCGCTATGTCAAAGGGAAAAATAATTTGTTTTTGTGAAACGCTAATCCCTCCTACCTTCAGTATGTCCACACAAGATATCGTAATGTTACAAATGCCTGTATTCACCAGAGTATGGGTAATCGCACTAGTATCTGCAAAGGTATGTTTCACTCGATTCATTACTAAAGTAATGTGGATACCTTAGATGCAATAGCAATCGGGCAGCGTGCAGCTTCATTATATTTTCCTTTAGTCTCACCGATATGACCGTTAATCTATAGTTTCGTCTAATGATACCCTGGCGCTTCTGTAATCTTTTGACTATATTCTGGCAGAATATTGTGATTCTCGAATAATTTGGCAAAGTATAGGCTCATATATCTTATAATGATGGTATGTACGAGTGACCGACAGTACGATATGAGAGACCTTGTCAGATCGTCAAATTCTGTGACTCTATTCACTTTGTTGCTAATATTGTTGTTCTCTGCGATGCTCTCCATTCCAGAATACGAACGAGCAACAGCCCAAACAAAAACAACTCTAACAATAATGGCACTGGCAGGTAATGTATTGACATATGAGAGTTCTAATCATGGATTTATTGTGCAATATCCGGCAAGTTGGCAAAAAGTAGAATTCAGCAAGGGAATTGCAGAAGGTACTCGGAATATGGTTGTTAATTTTCTTTCACCACTGGAAGGACCTTCCGACACATTCCGAGAGTATCTTATAATCCAAACAGCGAATGTGACGTCTCGAGAATTATCCCTAAAAACATTTACCGACGAGCAAATTACTTTTTTAAAAGACTCTTTCCCAGATTTTAATATTCTTGAATCAAATCGAAGTACAACTATTACAAGCCATATCGCATACGAGGTCGTTTACACTTACAGTGATCCTATCATAGGAAAAGCAAAAGCGATGGAATTTTGGATTGTAAACGCCGGGAAAGCATATATCCTTTCATATCATGCAGATGCGGCAAAATATTCCAAGTACTTGCCAACTATACGAAAGATGATTGATTCATTCGTGACCCTAAAATAAGAAAGACAGCAATAAGCTTTGATAAAAATCAAATGTTATTAAATAATATCGCTTTGCCGAGAAATATTGTCAGTCCATATATCTTTAGAGTTATTGATTGAGTCGATTATTAAGTTAACATTCGGGCTAACTGACGACCATTTATATGTCTGAATCAAAGTATAATAATAGCAGGTTCTTCCATTTCACCAAAGTACTGGAATATCGATTCTTGTCTTTGTCGCGTCGATTTTTGAAGGATTAACGGTGTATTCTAATCTCCGATACGGTGATGTTGAAGCATAAGGCCTCGTATTTCAAAGTGGAAATGACATAACTAGACGGTTCATATATTGTAACGATCTACTGTTTCAGTATATCATTTGGGGAAATTTGTATTCCGTCAAATTTAATCGTGTATTCAAATGTTTTGCTAAAACTGTTGAATCCTTTGGTTATATTTCCGAAGATACAAAGGCTGTTGGCTGCATTAGCCAAAGGATTTACCATATCCACTTAAGGAACTATTACGAGGTTGAATGGAATTAACCAAAAAAAGGCACAGATCGATAGAGACCAAAATATAATTAGCATGACTCCTTTTTTTAAACGAGGAAGATGATCGTAAGGCTCTTCTGCGATTATCAGCATATAAGAGATACGTACGGTCGTGTTCGTCTGGTTCTATACTTAGGCAAAATACTCTGTCAGATATTACCACCATTTCGTTGCATTCTGGGTGGGCACAAAGTGTTCCTTGATTTCGTCTAGCCTTTTCAGTGATCCTTCATTCTTTAGAAGAGTTGAAAACGAGGAATGAGTTCGAATTTTTTGTAAAAGTAAAAGAACTTGCTCACTTGTAACTCCATGTTTTATATCATAGTCTATCTGTCTGCAAACGATTGATATTCTAGCATAGCGCTTGTGCTGTTTTTTCTCCCACATAGAGGCGGTCTCTGATAATCCTGTCACGTATTTTACAACCGTTTTTTCCATATGTTCAACGTGCCATTCTCTCATCGGGAAATTATTTTGCATCAAAAAATCTCCTCACATTCATTACACATCATACACTAGACGACTATATAATATAACCTAAAAATTACAATAAAATCCACTTATCCAATAGACATGTCTATGATTTTTTGATCTCACTATAACTAGATGTATTCGACAAAGGAAGCTGCAAAATAGAACATAGTAATAGCCTATACCATATTGAAGTGTATATTATGAAAACCGTTAAACTGGGATTCCCTGTGACCCCATTTGGAGATCATTTCTTGGTCTTTCACTCTGCTATATCCAACAGGTTCCGTTATGATACCGCCTATTGTTTGATCGTATCGTCACCGCTTAACAAGCTTGACAATGGAAATCATCTGAAACTTTGATATCTTTCATAGCACAGGCTTTGCGTTTGATATTGACAATAACAATTCCTACGTAACGAAAATAGACACATTACTATCAGAGTTAGATATAGAATGGATATTATTATTCCAAAGTCAATGGGGAGCCGTCAAATACCATTTCTGATAGGTGGTAGCATAGCGCTGATAATTATGACAGCCCACCATGGTTTTCAATCTACAATTATCGTAAATAGTGCATTTTGTTGGTGAGTAGTGCTAATGAATTCTATTGGAAAGCCACAGGATTCGACCAAAAGTACGAGCTCCGGTGTGTATTAGCCAAGTTTGAATCTTCGCACAATATGAATTCCCTTGCGAGTTTAGCGTGATAGACGTTACCATTATTTGCTTCCTCAAGATGGCATAAAAAGTCAGCGGCTACATCGCTTATCAAGGGGCAAATTAAATGTAAACGCGTCTCCTTTACCATCAGGAGTATTTTCACCCCATATCCTGCCGCCATAAGATTCTACAATATCTACAACCGTCCTGTGAGATGTTTTAGTCTTGTTGCATTTCTGGTAGTGACATCCAAGATATCATCGTCCTTATCGTCATTTGCTCAGGGAATTTCTTCGTGCTTCTGCATTCTTATTCTAGATAAGTCAAGCCAAGAATTGGTTGGACAGGATTTCGTAACTCCCGAGCTGCTATGCTTATGAATTCCTTTTGCGTCTTTCATCGATTCAACAATAGCGCATTTTTTTCGGTCCGCTAGCATTATTGTGAATCTCTGTAAATCTCTTCGATGATTCCTATATTAAAATACGAATATGGCTTGGCATTGTGGGTCTATCAACGATTCCAAAAATCTATCAACTATTATTTTTATGCTATAGACTGTTGTCTTATTATTCTACATGGTGGTTGTAAATCAGTTGATCATAGAATCTCACCGATTTGATATTAACAAACTCTAGCATTCCATACCTAGATAATTCTCTTCCAAACCCGCTATTCTTGATTCCCCCAAACGGAACCCTAGGGTCAGAAACTACTACGTTGTTCACAGTCACTATACCTGATTCCACTAGCCTTGACAGCCGCTCAGCTTTATGAAGGTCCTGAGTCCATATACTCGCTCCGAGCCCAAATTCGGAATTGTTTGCTTGCTCAATAGCTTGAATTTCATCTTTAACAACTGTAATTGGGGCGACAGGACCAAATGTTTCCTCGTGTGCTATTCGCATCTTTGGGGATATCTTCGTAAGAATTGTGGGACTATAAAAGTAACCCTTATTCTTTATTCGTTCCCCACCTGTAAGAGCTTCAGCGCCAGCCTCTAATGCACCCCTAACAATTCCGTCTATATTCTCAAGGCTTTTAGAGCTTACTAGAGGTCCCATGTCTGTGTCATCAGAAAGCGGATCACCTACCTTAAGCTTTTCCGTTTTTTGGGTAAACTTTTCAATGAACTCATTTGCGATTTTCTCTACGACAAAAAACCTTTTGGTAGCAATACAACTTTGTCCACAATTAATAAAGCGGCCTTTGACTGCACCCGACGATGCCTTCTCTAAATCTGCGTCTTCACAAACTATGAAAGGATCACTTCCCCCTAACTCGAGTACACATTTTTTCAGTCGTGCCACTGCTCGCTGGCCTACTCTTTTACCCGCATCAACACTACCGGTAAATGTCACCGCATTAACATCTGAATCTATAAGCATCTCTGCAACGGTAGAATCACCAACAACTGTTTGGAATACCCCTTCCGGAAGGCCTGCTCTCTGAAAAGATTTCTCTATTTCAATACCACATTGTAACGTAGCACTTGAAGGCTTTAATACAATCGTGTTTCCGGCCATTAATGAGGGACTAGCAAATCTTAGTGCTTGCCAATATGGAAAATTCCAAGGCATTACACTTCCAACGACACCAAGTGGTTGAAATGCTGTGAAACTCTTTCTAGCGTCCGTGTTGGTGGTTTCATCAGCCATAAAGTGACTTCCATAATCCGCATAGTATTCCATCGTCCATGCACACTTATCGACTTCTGATCTAGCTTCCTTTATCGGCTTTCCCATTTCCGTAGTTATAAGTTTAGCAAGCCGTTCTTTGTCTTTTCTAAAGAGATGTGAAACATTGTAGAGAAAAGCAGCTCTATTTTGTATATTGGTTTGCCATTCTTTGAATGATTGTCTTGCCTTTACTACTGCCTTGTTTATATCGTCCATATCCATCACCTCGTATTCTTCGAGCATCTGTTCTGTAGCCGGATTGGTTGTTCTTATTTTCACGACATCGTCATTTTACTGAGACCATATTAGAATATTCCGACTAATATTCTAAAATTACCCATCATAATTATTGTGTGGTGCGATTGTGATTTTTGGACTAATATCCTTAAAAAAGATAGATGATTTTGGAAAGGTTTTGGTGTTCTAAGGCATATGTTACATACTAGAGACTTTCACCAAATTCCAACGAATGCAAAAGAATCAAGAGACGTCCCCGTTATTATATGATATCAGTTGTATAGTGAAAATACTAACTATAGTACTCTATACTATAACAAAGGTAAGTTAGTCAGTCAATGCAACTGTCTTTTGATTGTTAAATATGCATCTGGTATATTCGGCTACTGTGTTAATTACTGTAACTAAAACTGCTCTGTCTTCTCGACCTTGGCCTAAAACGTACAACAAACGTAAAACATGGTCCTCTCCTTGTATAGACCATAAATTAGCTGTTGGTTTCTAATCTTCGAAGTTTGAAGGACCGTATCTCCACAGTATTCAAAAGGTTTGACGGTTATTGTATTTTCTACCCATAAAAACTAATATACCGATCGTCAAAATTATTAGGTCCATTATTTTCTGAGATGCATAATCCTTTGTACAGTATATCGACTGCAGCCATTTCCATCAATTGTCCTCGAGATACCATATATGCATAGGAATAAAAATTCAAGCTTTCCAGCTTCTTCGAAAAGGTTGATTCTGTCATTCCATGCTTCCGTGCTCTATCTCGAAGAAGAAAGTGAAGTCTATCGGAATGATAATTTGCATGAATCTCCTTTGCCTCCTCCACCTCTACCCCGTACAAAATGCATATCTTAGTGTCTATTCTTCTTTCATCTTCTTCCAAGATATTTTCATGTTCCAAATCGAGTGCAATTCTGCCTCTCTGTTGGCTTTTTGAACGATTATGAGAGTTATCCATTGATTCTACGGCATGACAGTTCTCATTTTGTTCTTATTAACTTATCTTGCGATCAATCTTGAAATGGTACTAAAATGTGGTAAGGTGCTAGTTCCACGCGGGATGACGTGGTATCTCAATAGAAAAAAGTAGAGGCTATGCCAATTTTCTAATATTTCAGTTGGTGGTCGAGATAGATGGCTACGGAGCTACGCAATAGCCCTCATTGTTAACGTTGTTGCATATTACGCTAGCGTTCAACTGTCGCTCCGCAGAGATTATACCCTGATGAGTCATATTTATTTGCACCAATGCTGCCTGCGAATTGCCCATCTTTAATTCCTTCGTGGCTTCGCTCAAATGCATTTTTGCTGACTCGAGAAAAGAGGTTGGATCACCGCCACTACCTGACGAACCTTGAGCGGTAACAGGAACAGGAACAGCAGCTATTGACATGCTTAATATTAATAAGGCTGTCATTACTCCCGTAACAACGATTGCAAATTTCACTCCTATTGTCATCCTTGTTGCCTAAACTGGGGGAATTTGTATATAAAGATTATACACTTCAGAATGATATGCGGTACGATATTCGACAACTGACCCATCTCTGAACGCCGTGTATTCCGAGGCTCTAAGCAAGAAGAGGCTGGGCAGGGTTCCAGTCGAGTAGGTAATAACAAAATTCGATTGGTGAGGTTGAGTGTTAATCACCATCTTGAGAGGGGCACAACGATTCGCAAATAGTCTGTAGACCAATTTGAAAAATTTTTAGTTGTTTTTCTGCTACTAAGAGAACGCGCAGACTTTTGGTTGCAGTGCAAGAAAAAGAAAAACAACTAGATCTAGACTCTGCCGAACAGGCATTAAAATTTTTTACACAAACCACGTGTAATTCGTTTTGGACACGAAGGCACAAAGTATAACTGCACGTAGGAAGGTGAGAATGCTGAGTAAGGAAGAAATAGAAAAAGAACAATTGCAACCCACCTATAAATTAGGTTATAGAAAAGAGGTTTCGGATTTTGGAGACTAGTAGGATGTTATCACAACTTCGCACTTTCATGTTTTTTCTAACGATGCTGAGTAACAATTGTTGGGAAATCATATTCCAGACATACCTCATAGCCCAATTCCGAAGAATAGTTCTAAATAGAACACTGTAAGTAGACACGTCATTGCCCAAGAAAACAGTATATGGTAAATGTCCAAGGTGTAAAACAAAAAGTGCGCTTGAAGTAGTCTCGGGAAATCCCGGCAGAGAGAAGTTCAAGTGTAATCAATGTTACTATGACTTTGGAATGGACGAGCTCTAGCACTTTACTGGACCACTTGAATTCTCTTGATATCTATTAGGTCTTTTCGAACCGAGGTGTGACGGCTTTGAATACTTAATCTAGTACTACATGATATCCCAGTACTCAGGACAAAAAAATTGTCAAATGGCGAAACTAAAGATAAAACAGACAATGAAAGTCTGCGATACGAAAAATTTGTATCACTCGACTCAAAACAGGTTACCTGCAAACTGTGTGGATTGACAGCTCGTAACGAAACAGAACTAGAAGACCATGTTCGTCATGCGCATAAAAACGAGAATAATAACGTACCTGGAAAGAGCTCATAATCTTGTCTTTTTGATTCCACCTCGTTTATCTTCGAGCCAGATACACATTGGCAAGTTAAACAAATATAAAAACAACATCGTAAAATAAGATATAAAATAAGAAATGAAGGACAAGAAGATGAATAATTAGAATGCCAATGCTAATGATAAAGTGTAAAACTTGTGGCGAAGTCTTTCCAGGGCTGTACGTTCCAGAAGGCAGTAGTACTGACTTCAAAACCTCAGCTACAAATGCGGAAACATCACACACCTGTTCGAGAGGACACAAAAATGAATATGTCATGGGAGATTATATGGACTGGTCTTGATTCCGAACAATCTGATCTGCATATTCTGGTTCAGCGATCCTGGCGAGAGATATTTATTGGAAAAAAAGAGACAGACTATAGGCCCCAAGCCCACTTGAAGCCTCAAATGCTTTCGGCTATTCTCGCCAAATATGGATATCTTCCAACTGAGATAAATATGCCATAAGGCATATTCGAGAGTTAAGAAAATCACTTCTATACTGCGACAAATTGATATCCTTGATGCCACTCGGACACACGGAGTCCCAATGTACCAGAGTAACCGATGAGGCGAGTGAGCCGATCAATAAGCTCTTGAAAGGCACTAAGTCGCATGAGCTAGGCGATTGCAGGACATCCCTGTCCATCCAAGAGTACATTAATTAATTATAAACTGTCAGACGTCGATGGGGCTGTTTGTATAAAGTAGAATTTCTAGAAATGAAATAAATGATTTAATTTCAGATTATCCGACCGACTCTCGAAGACGTGTGGCTGCCCCTTCGTGACTGCCTTCATAAGTTCCAAACAGCCATGTGGCTTGCCCTTACCATCCTAGCCTTGGACTCCACACCGTTTCTTTCGAACTAGCGGTTCAC
>QHBN01000110.1 GCA_003176995.1 Candidatus Nitrosopolaris wilkensis | reverse complement strand
ATCTATTGTGCTACAAGCTAGATATTCTCGTAAGTGCATCAAGCTGTTACGCAAACATGGTTTATGTAAAGATGGGAGCACGCGAGTAAAGACAGAATGTACAGGTAGTGAGGAACAAAAGGAAACCACCTGGGATTAATTGCTGTTAAAATGCGACAGACTGTTCTAATTATTGCAGCCAACTGCGTATCGATGAAGACATTTCATGTTCTGTCTGTCAATACCAAAGAAGTCTTGCAGATATAGCCGAGAGCAACTAAATCATCTAAAGATGACAGCTGCATAGACATTATCAGAGTATGAAATTTCTAGCCGTAGTAGAACTGTCTTAGTCAGGAGATCGCAAACTACCACCTAAATCTCTGGAATAAATACGATCCTTATACCTTCTTATTTTTCACTCAAGTGTCTACCATAGATAAATAATTTGTTCTTGGGAGTTTTTCTTATTAGTATTTTATAAATATGGCACAGATCATTTTTAAGTGTCATTGAAAACGTTAAAAAAGAATTGTACTTTTTGCAAAATTGTCGATGGTAGCATTTCTGCAAGAATTATTAGTCAGAATGATAAAGCTGTTGCATTTCTAGATGCTTTTCCCTTATCTCTAGGACACACTCTGATCATTCCAAAAAGACATTATTCTAAAATACAGGAGATGAATAGGGAGTTTTCATCTGCACTATTTGATTTGCTAAGGGTTGTAACTCCAGCAGTGGAAGAGGCAACAGGTGTCAAAGCTTCAACTATAGCAATACATAATGGCTTAGAAGCCGGACAGGAAATATTACATGTCCATATCCATATTATTCCACGTATCAGTGGTGACGGAGCGGGACCAGTTCATTCAATGTTTAAGAACAGACCAAAGATTAGCTCTGAGAAGCTGGATTCAATGCTTGACAGGATAAAAGAACGTGTCGAATTGTCATAACTCTATTTCATAGCATTTATTTAGTCTACGAAGACTATTTAGCCCCTACTACAGGACAAAATGCTGATGCAAGGATTGGTTATTAATTAATTTGATTGATTAGTATCTTACGAAAAGTGCATTCATCTCTACAAACTTATGTAATATGGCGGATGGATCATTGAGCAACCACCTTCCTCTCACGACTGGGTATTTTTTCGATTACTTCACTCACCGTCTCATTCATAGCCGCTTCTGCTATATCACTTGCATGTTCCGCAGTTCTTCGTATGTCCTCTAAAATTAGCTTGATATAAATATTTGTAGATTCATGCATGGTTGAGGAAGAAGTCTTTTCTTTGTCAAGAAATAAAATTATCTCATTTTCCAACGAACGTATGCCTTCTGTTTTATCTACAATGCTATCAGCCAGATAATAGTCTCTTCGTAGAAAAGCTTCGACTGAGTCATTAAGTAGTGCTAGCGATATTCTACTCATCTTATCTAGTTTTTGAAATGCTTCTTTTGAAATTTTCTCCGTTATCTTGAGGCATTTATCTGCAATACCGGCAGAGTGGTCAGCCACACGCTCAATACTTCGTACTGCAACACGATAACTCAAACTGTCAGAGGGGTCCCTTAAACCTATTTCTTGAAGCATCCGCTCGTTCTTTGTTGCCATTACGAGGTTTCGCAGTATGTACAGACTAAATCTATCTACTTCATCATCTGATTTTAATATTGTTCTCGCTAGATCATAACTTTGTTCAGCCAGAGAAGCCATTGCATCTTTATGCATAGCAGTTGAAATCATAAACATTCTTCGGATAGCAGTATTGACTGAAAGTTCTGGTAAATTGAGCAAAACCTGGACCGTGATTAAATCAGATGCATCAGCAATTATTTCTGTTCCTACCAAGTTTCTTCGCACCACTTCTCTGACCGCATCACGTTGAGAAGAATTAATTCTTCCAGTCTTTGATTTCAAGTGCATAATATTATATCCTGCCAAATACATCGACACAACCTTACGTTTTAAAGAATTGCCGCTTTCATCCTGCTGCATTAGCGCAGTTACTTCGTTATTTGGACTAGGACTCCTTACTGCATTAGGGACTATGGACAAGGAATTATTGGATTCACGAATTATTGTGACGGGATCACCAGGTTTAAGATGCATCTCATTCATCCATTTTTTAGGCAAGGACAATATGTATGTAGATCTACCTGTAAACTGTATCTTACGTACTTCATTTTCTTCAGATAGACGACTCAACAAGCATCCTGTAGAAGGTTGCCTAAATAAACATATTATGATAATTAATCATATACCGCTATATATGAAACAATATGCTATATAGTTAACGTCTTGGACTTGACCTTCCTGTCATGATATAATGAATGGAGTCGCTAATATAGCAGGCATGGTCTGAAATTCGCTCCAAATACCTCAATATTAGTAAGGCAGAGATATAACAACGAGGATTCATGTCTTTTTTGTCTTGATCGTTTTGCGGGGTAATAACCTCACGCAAATATTTTCTGTATAAAGCGTCAACCGTATCATCCATTTCATAGAGTTTGGCAGATGCATTTTTGTCTCGTAATTGAAGTGCTTCCACGCTGAGCAAGATCATTTCTCTCACAGTACTGGCCATCCCCAGAACAGCAGTCTTATCGCAGTCATTGATATGACCTATTGTTTCAAGTACCTCTACAATGTCATATGCATAGCGTCCAAATCGAGAAAACCCGTACGCAATTTCCATGCAGGACCTAATAAGCCGCAGATCGGTGGCGACAGGTTGGTAGCGTGCAATTAATTCAATTGCAAGGTCGGCTGTTTCATCTTGTAGAACACGAAGCTTTTCTGACCACTCAAATATTTGTTTTTTTACACTGGTTCCTTTGTCATAAGAGTCAATGGATGTGAACACTGATTGCTCAGATAATTTTGCCATATCCATTATGATATTCCGGATACGGTCAATACCGAGATCCAACAGTCTAGTCAAAAAAATGATGCCTAACCAAATTAGATTTTCTAGCCAAATTTACCTGATATATAGCGTTCTGTGAGCTCTTTTTGAGGATTCTCAAATATCTTCTTCGTTGGTCCATATTCTACTAGCTCCCCAAGATACATAAAAGCAGTATAGTCAGATACTCGGGCGGCCTGTTGCATGTTATGTGTCACAATAATTATTGTTAATTCTTGTTTCAAATCATGAACAAGTTCTTCAATTTTAGAAGATGCCATTGGGTCCAACGCGGACGTAGGTTCGTCCATTAGTAAGACTTCTGGTTGCATGGCAAGTGCCCTCGCAATGCACAGACGCTGTTGCTGACCACCCGATAACCCCATGCCAGGCTTGTCGAGTTCATTTTTTACTTCATCCCATAGGCCAGCCCCTTGGAGACTTTCTTTAACAATTTCGTCAATAAGTTGCCTATCTTTGACACCGTTAAGCTTGAGTCCTGCCGCAACATTATCATAAATGCTCATGGTAGGAAACGGATTTGGCTTTTGAAAGACCATTCCAATACGTCTTTTAATAATCACAGGATCTATATTTCGGTCATAAATATCAATACCGTCAATAATAACTTGACCCCTTGAGCGTGAGCTCGGAGTCATCTCATGCATGCGATTCAGACATCGAATAAGTGTAGTCTTACCACAACCTGAAGGTCCTATAATAGCGGTAATAGTATTCTCTTTAACATCCAAGCTAACGTCTTTTATCGCTTGTTTAGTTCCGAACCAGGCTTCAAGCTTCTTAATAGAGACCTTGTAAGTTTGCTCCTTTTGCTCTTCCTTCAAAGGATTCTCAGAGCCCTGGCTAAAGACTACTCTAGCAAGTTCCTCCTCGTTACTCAAATGCTATTTATATTTCTCCAACGTGATAATTATTTGTTGCATATATAGATAGCATAGACAATATAGTCGCTTTTTACCATCTGCGATCGTCGTTCATATTCTAAATCCTCTTCTTTGTGCGCTCATGCTGAGGACTAGGAGTATCAGAACAAGGGCAGCCCCCACCCAAATGCATGAGCAGATTCATAGGTGATGCTGGCCTCCAAATCCTCAGAGGACGTGCGTCAACTGGACCTGTCAGGCTAGTAAAAAAACAAGGTCGTTCCCAGCATCGTCATGATAAGAGGAGCCGTTTCTCCAGCTATTCTAGATATAGCTAATATTACCTAAAGAAATAAAATAGATATAACAGCAACAGCTTTATACCTATGAATATAAGGGTATGTATGAGTAATAGAACGGAAGTCGAGATTTTAACGCCAGTCAAGGAATTCCTAGACTCAAAGTGCATAAATTCACAAGACAGTTACAAAACTTACTTATCGGGCCTGGTCAAAATCAACGATTTTCTAAGTCCGAAGTATACTGCCGAATCAATTTTAAAACCATTACAGCAGGGAGAAGAAGACGTATATCGAATCTTGGGGGGATTCTTAAAATCTCAAAGTGGACAATTATCTATAAAGAGTATCAGACTAAACCTAGCAATTATGAAATCATATTTTGGGTATCATGATATCGATATTGTTCCTTTAAAATTCAAGAAGAAGATTACATTACCAAAACTATGCAGAGAGGATGAGGCTGCGATTGATGCGTCTGATGTAAGGAAGATATTACTGGCATGTAATAATAGAAGACTGAAAAGTTATTGTTTAGTTTTGGCTAGTTGTGGGTGCCGTGCAGTAGAAGGACTATCGATTAGAAATAAAGACATTGATTTTAACCTAAGTCCTGCGAAAATACACCTTCGAAAAGAGTTTACTAAAACCAGAGTAGCTAGGGACATTTACGTTTCAAATGAAGCAACTGGATATCTAAAAGATTGGATTGACTGGAAATATAGAAATGGCAGACAAAGAAATGATAGTGACTTAGTATTTGGAGTAGGTCAGTCAGAAAACCCAAGAGAATTGTATACAGAGATTTGTGAGGCTTTTGGAAAAATCTTAGACCTTGCTGGATTTTCAGAAAGAAAAGACGATAGTATCAGGCATAAAGTAACTCTGCATTCATTTCGTAGACTTGTTAAAACTGTGATTAGTGATCAGGTAAACCAAGATTATAGTGAGTGGTTCCTTGGTCATACCAAAAGTTCATACTGGACTAAAAAAGAGCCAGCAAAGCGTGAGATATATGCCACCAAATGTATGAAGTATCTAACGTTTCTGGATTATACAACTTTGGAAGTAACCGGAAAGAATATTGAAGCAAAATTACAAGAAAAGGATAGTGAGATGCAAGCCATAAAAACAAAATATGAACAAGACATGAAGGCTATGCGTGAAGATATGAATCAGCAATTTAATCACATTATGTCGATGATCCAAGAAAATCCGAAGCTGGCCCAGGTCAAACCAGAAGTGCTTACAAGAAGAGCTGCATAGTTAAACAACAACCCAACAAGCTAATAGCGATATGTTGATTTCTAATCACGAATTAGTCCTAGGTATGGAAACATTAAAGATGAATCGATAGCGCTTTCGATCTTGGATGTTCGTGATCACTGGAAATTCGAATCTGATCTTCCCTTTATTGTAATCAATGGCTTCAAATTTCACAACACCCTCCTCTTTAATACCACCAGGAATGCTGACCTTGATTTGCCGGTACTTAGGACCCTCGAAAGTCCTCCAGAATTGCTTATTCTGTTGAATAGCTCTACATTCCGTCTCATCAAAGAATATGTCTGAATGCTCACCATTCTTGTTTTCTAATATCAAAAACACAGCAGTATACTCTTCTGCAAACTCAACCTTATGCAAGGTAATAAGCACGCCTCCCGCAATTCTTGTTTGTCCTACCTCTACAACTTTTATAGTTGAGTCTTCTTCGACTTTTGGTCTTACTTGCACACCCTCCTCTAGAGGTACTTCAAAAATAAACGGAGATACCGTACTATCGAATCGTAATATTACAGTACGCGGACTATCCGGAGTGAAGCCAACAGGATGAAACACAGCAACTCCTTCTTCTTCAACTCCTGGAGGAATGGGACTGAAATTTATTTCGCTGAATCCGTCTTGTGGAAAATCTTTTTTAAACCTGCTGATGTACCGCAATTGCTTTTTACCTTGCATGGCCACAGGTTCGAGTACGAAATTCACTAAGTTACTATGAGGTTCATTTGAATTTTCTATTTTCAAAAAGGCTCTAGTGTAATTCGTTGTGAATTCAACTTTGTGCAGTGTTACTTTTATCCCTCTTTTAGTCAGACTTTGTTCTAGGTTCACGATCTTCTTCACAAGAGGTGGGGCTTCAACGTAACCCGTTTGATCTGACGTTTGCTGTCTTTGGGAATTACTTAATTTCGCGCTAGTACTTGGACCAAATCCTTATTCATCAGCAACTACAGACAGGGCCTCGTATCCGTTCATAGTTATATAAGAGCCAGGGTCTTCTTCGTCTGGATATGGAGTGTCAGTCATAATAGCCACTCTATCCATCAATTGCTCAACGCTGATGGAGGGCTTTTTTTTCAGTATTAATTCCGCCATTTCCTTAGCATCTGTTTCCAAATTATCGAACCATTCTTTAGCTTGTTGTTTCTTTTTCGGCGCTTGCTGATTTCTCGCCTGATCTAAAAGACGGTTATATCCATAACTATTTTTTAAAACAAATTGATTCTCCTCTAAGAAATCGATAAAGGGACGAGTAAGCTCCAGACGGTCTAACAGTTGTAATAGAATGGCACGTATAAAATCCCTGGCCTCATGGTTTACTCCACAAAACTTGCAAATCATACTCATAGTTTCACCGTCTCTGTGGCTCTCGCTCCTAGGAATTACGTATCCTAGGACTGGATCGTTGGAAGCGGATATTTTGGTCATCGATCTGCTGAGGAGATTTATCAATAACTGATAGATTTCATTTTGTTGATGTTCGTCTACAAGCACATTCCAAGCGTATAGAAAATCAGCATTATATTTTGTATAACCAGGAGCATATTGGTAGGCATCTTCTTCATTTAAAGCAAAATTTCTATTTTCAATGTGAAAACTGAATGACCGACTTTCGTTGGGATTATCAGTCGCTTTTCCAGGCCGACCCCTACCTGCCTTATATTTGGATCTCTTTATGAAACCAGCATTTTCAAGAGTCTTTAATGAACCACGCACTGTGTCAGGTCGAATTCCAGTTTGATTGGAGATCTCCTCTGCTGTAATTCCACGCGGATAAGAACGAAAGACCGTTTGTAATACCTCTCTTGAATTTTCAGTTTTGATACCTGCTACAGAACTATCATCCTTATAGTAGTACCCTTCGAAATATCTTGACATTAACAACAGATATAGTCGTTTGAGATTTAAGTTTTGAAAAACTCAAAATTTCCAACAATGACATCCTCAAATATTGAGATTATAACAATTTTATTTTTTATCCGATTTTTTTAATTATTTTTGTATATTCATATTAATTATGGTGAAAGCTACAATATTCGAACCAGTAGAACCCCGATCAATCTGTAAGGAAACAGAATCTGGAAGTTTTGTTGAAGGAAACCAGGCAGAAGTGTTTACGGGTAATCAGGCCCGTGATGATTCAAGGATCTGTGATGCGGTTGGATGCTCCGCGCAAGCAACGACTACCATAGAACTGAAAGCAGGTCATCTGGGAACAATACGATTGTCGATCTGTAAAGATTGCGTAAGCAAGTTCGTTGGAGATGAGTAAGAATTGTCGAAAGAATCCTCATCCATAAGCGAAATTAGTGGTTCATATGATTCCAACGAATACAAACGGCGTACCTATGAAGACCTCTCCCAAGAGTTCGAAAAACTTTACCCTGCTGCAGCACGAGCATTCGAATTAGTGCCTCAGATGTATAATCGCTTAACTCTAGTTGATGAATTGACACACAAGGAAGCAGTAACGAAGATACACAATGACCATCAACATCTAGCTGGCTTCACTGAAAGAAACATTCGTAGATATTTGCCGACAGATAATCCCAATCTCCCCAGAAGAGTTAGGACACCATGTCCTAAAAACAGCATCACTAAAATTTCTTCGAAAGAATTCGTTAGTAACGCTAAACAAGATGATAAAGATGTTTTAAAAGAACAAAAAACTAGCAACGATATTCTTGAGGACGTCTCTGATGACAAGAGATCCGGAATTCCTGACTCGTTAGGACGCATAGAGCCTGTTATTGAGAAAAGACTGCAGACAAATGAAAGTAGTAATGACAACCAGACTCGTAATAAGTTCGACATCATAGATTTTGAATTCCATCTAAAATGGGAACATCTCGTTAACTACCTGAATCGATTGAGTAATTTGGGCACTAGTGTAGAAGTTTGGTTTAACGGAGAACTAGATAGACGAACAGGGAAGATCATTACAGCATACACGGGAACAATAGCAGAAAGATACTGACTATATTTGGAAAATAGGCGAATCAGATGAATGATCACAACTTAACTGTACCTAGCAATCTATCAGCACGTTGGATACTATCATCAAGTCAGCAACGACCAATTCATAAAAATGGCAAAGTGGTAAGAATGCAAC